>QLUC01000030.1 GCA_018725275.1 Bacillota bacterium
GTTAATCTTATTTTAGGAAGGGGCAACTCAATGTTTTGTATTCAATGCCAACAATCGGTCAAAGGCGCTCTACGCCACCCTCACTAACACCAATTTCAACCTAACGGAACACCTCGAGATGGTCATGGGCGTGCCGAGTCCATCGGTTCTTCTCCTACGACGTGGCAGGACTGCTTGACGCGGAGAAAATCGAAAATGACGACTTCTCTCCCCTGATAAAGAAGGCGCTAAAGCTACCAGCCGCTAACCAAGACTCTGCTAAGACTCTGACCACGGGCTTCCATCATCAGACAGTGCTGGGCATTGCCCCGGAAATTATTGCTGCCGTAAAAGCAGGGCAGATTCGCCGCTTCTTCGTCATCGCCGGATGTGATGCCCCTGGAAATGGGGGAAATTACTACCGCACCTTGGCCACTAGCCTTCCTGAAGACTGTGTCATCCTGACAACCTCTTGTGGCAAGTTCCGCTTTAATGACGTTGATTTTGGTGTCGTGCCCGGCACGAACATCCCCCGTTACATCGATTTAGGGCAGTGCAACAACAGCGGTTCGGCTGTAAAAATCGCCCTTGCCCTAGCCACAGCCTTCGGATGCAGCGTTAACGATTTGCCTTTGAGTATTGTACTGACTTGGTTCGAACAAAAGGCAGTGGCCATACTTCTTGGCTTGTTCAGCCTCGGAGTTAAGAATATCTATATCGGGCCGACCCCGCCCCAATTTATCTCAGAGGGAGTCCTCGGTGTGCTGCAAACCCACTTCAACCTCAAACTAATCAATAACGCCGCCGATGATTTGGCCACTATGCTCAATGGCTAAGTAACAACTAGCTAAAAGCGACCGCGCGAATGATTTCCTCGCGGTCGCTTGAAGCCGTGTGTTATGATGGCGGTAGGACGTTTTGCGATGAGAGGGGCACAGGGGCTGAAGAAGAAGCAAGAAATACCCTTAAGCTGGCTTTTTTTAACGCCGGTGCTGTTATGGTCGACTGTCTTTCCGCTTTCTAAAATATTGCTCGAGGTCATACCGCCAACTTCGCTCGCCGCTATTCGTTTTAGTATCGGTGGCGGAGTGATGCTTCTCTATGTAGCATATGCCTTTTCTTGGCGAGAAGCACTGCTCTCCCTGCGGCGAAGCTGGAGAGATTTTGTTCTTCTTGGTTTTATAGGTATTTTTGCCAACAACCTGCTGCAGAACCTAGGACTTTCGTTGACCAGTGCCAGCAGCGCCTCCTTACTCGGCACCGTTGACCCTGTGTTTACGGCCATACTCTCGGCAATCTTCCTAGGTGAACCTCTCACTAGGTCCAAATTATCAGGACTAGTGGTGGCCTTTGTCGGGGTGCTAATTGTTACCACTAACGGTCAATGGGTAGGCGACTGGGGCGAAAGCCTCGGGAACATCTTAGTAGTAGGGGCGGCGATGGGTTACAGTGCCTACACCATACTGAGCAAGAAGGTACTGCACCGCGAACAACCCCCTATGGTGGTGGCGTGGGCGACCACCATAGGGGCATTGTTTCTCATCGTCGCAGCACTCCTTATTGACGCCGGGCGACCGTATGGGGCACTAAACATTGGCCATATCGCCACCCTAGCCTACTTGAGTATTGCCCCCACTTCCGTGGCGGTAGTCGCCTATTTTTACCTGCTCCAACGCATTCAAGCTTCCCAGGCCTCTGTTATTCTCTTTCTGATCCCAGTCTTGGCCGTGTTTTGGGCGGTTGTGCTCCTCGGAGAAGGGCTGACCTGGGCCATGCTTCTGGGCGGCTCACTCATCATCTGGGGAGTGTGGATGACCATGCGACAAGCATCTTTCTCCCTACCGACCTTGAAAGATGCAGAGAGGCAAAAGGATTATAGTTAATAGGCTCGCGCTAGCCAGACCTCTTGGGATGATTTTTCTCCGCACACCAGGCATTTTTCTTTGCGCGCCGGCGGCGCGAAAGGAATGTTGCGCGTTGTAAACTTTGTCTCCTCACGCACTTTCATTTCGCACTCGTCACTGCCACACCAACCCCCGAGCACCCAACCGGCGTTAGTTCCGGCGGCCTCGGCCCGGGCAATGTGCATGACAAGCTCTTCTAAGGTATCAAGGTGCAAGTGGCTGTTTTCGGCGCGAAAGGCTAAGGCCTTCTGAAACATATTGATTTGAATGGTTTCAAGCAGGTGTGCAATGTAAACAGCCAAATTGTCTAAACTAGTGGTCATCTTCTCCCCCGTATCACGGCGAACCAAGACGCATTGATTATTCTCTACATCGCGCGGCCCAAGCTCAAGGCGCAGAGGCACCCCACGCATTTCCCATTCGTTAAACTTCCAGCCTGGGGTTGCTTCTCTCTCATCGCTTTGCACCCGAATTCCGGCAGCTTTGAGTTCGCCGTATACTTGGGTGCACTTCGCCATGACTTTTTCACGCGACTTAGGCGGCCCTATCGGTATCATGATGACTTGGGTGGGGGCGAGCCTAGGCGGGAGGGCTATCCCTTTATCGTCGCCGTGTACCATGACCAGCGCACCGATGAGGCGAGTCGAAACACCCCAGGAGGTAGTGTAGACGAATTTACGCACATTGTCCCTGTCCAAGAACTCTATGCCAAATCCCTTGGCGAAGTTCTGACCAAGAAAATGAGAGGTACCTGCTTGGAGCGCCTTGCCATCCTTCATCATCGCCTCGATGGAGTAAGTGTCTACCGCACCCGCAAAGCGTTCACTGGGAGTTTTTTGCCCTGTCCAGACAGGCATGGCCATTTCGCTCTCGGCGAATTCCGCATAGATATCCAACATCCGCCTGGTCTCCTCCCGTGCCTCCACTTCGTCGGCGTGGGCGGTATGGCCTTCCTGCCACAGAAATTCGGACGTGCGCAAAAAGGGAAGAGTTCGCTTTTCCCAACGAAAGACATTGGCCCATTGATTGAGCAACAACGGCAAGTCGCGGTAACTCTGTATCCATCGGCTGTACATGTACCCAATCATGGTTTCGGATGTGGGGCGTAAAGCGAGTTTCTCTTCTAACTTCTCGCCACCGGCTTCGGTCACCCAAGGTAGTTCTGGGTTAAAACCCTCCACATGCTCTTTTTCTTTTTCAAAAAAACTGCTGGGGATGAGCATGGGGAAGTAAGCATTGCGGTGCCCCGTCTCCTTGAAACGACGGTCAAGTCCTGCTTGAATGCGCTCCCATAGTTCATAGCCGTCTGGCCTAAAGACAATGCATCCGCGTACCGGTGCATAGTCCATCAGTTCCGCCTTCTGGATGGCCTCGATGTACCAGGCTGAGAAGTCAGTGTCTTGCGCCGTGAGTTTGTTGTCTGACATTTAATTGACCTCCAATGTATGTATTTTCTTTTGCTATGGGTTTAGCCCAACACAAAAACCCGCCCCACATAGGGACGGGCAAGAACCCGTGGTACCACCCTGATTGGCCACTATGGCCCGCTCAAGTCCCCTAACGCAGGAATACGGCACGGCTCAACGCCGGCAGCTCTGGGGTGGGTAAAAGTTCTGCTTGACACTGGTTCGCACCAAACACCAGCTCTCTTGGCTAAGCAGAGCTTCCGCTCCCCATCATAGCTATTGTCAAGAATGTTATCATTTTCGGCAGCTGCTGTCAATCGCCTATTTTTGCGCGTAGGCAGGATTTCAATGGATGGCAACGAAGTAAAAGCCATGGACAACAAGCGGCTTGGAGGAAGATGATGACTATCGCAAAAACAATCTTAGAGTCAATCGGCAACACCCCTTTAGTGGCGCTGCCCAAAGTCACAGCAGGACTGGGTCGAACCATCTTGGCCAAGGTGGAAAGCCAGAACCCGGGAGGAAGCATCAAGACCCGCACCGCCCTCAGCATGGTTCTGGACCTCGAAAAAAATGGCGCACTTAAACCGGATTCAATAATTATTGAATTCACCTCCGGCAACCAAGGCATTGGCCTAGCACTTGTGGCTGCAGTAAAGGGCTACCGCTGCTCCATAGTAATGCCCTGCTGCATGAGTGCTGAGCGCCAAAGTATTATTTCGAGCTATGGCGCCGAAATCATTCTCACCCCGGTAGGTAAGGACATCACGGAAACTTTTTCTCTAGCGGAAGCTAGGGTGCACGAAATGTTACAGCAAGATTCGCGCTATGTGCTGGCTGGCCAGTTCACCAATAAAGCCAACCCTGCTGTTCACTACCGAGAAACGGCCCAGGAGATTATCACCCAACTGGGGGACATTGTTCCTAGCGCCTTTGTTGCCGCCATTGGCACGGGTGGCACCATCACCGGAGCTGGCCACCGCTTGAAGGAAGTCTACCCCGAAATTATGATCGTCGCCGTAGAACCCAAAAATGCGGCTATACTGTCGGGCGGGGTGGTTGCCAGTCACAAACAGCAAGGCATTGGCGATGGTTTCATTCCGGCTATTCTTGACACCACACTCTACCATAAAGTAGTTACCGTCGACTGTGATGAGGCCTACACCATGGCCAGGCGCTTGGCACGGGAGGAAGGGCTATTTGTCGGCATATCCTCCGGCACCAATGTCACCGCGGCCATAGAGGTCGCGAAAATGCTCCCCATCGGAAGCACTGTCGTCACCATCCTGCCGGACGGAGGCGAAAGGTACCTGAGTACACCCGGACTCTTCTGCTGGAACGCTAGAGAATAATTTTCACCCTTGAGCCCCTGCCGCTATGCTCGGCAGGGGTTACCATTATTTTGCGGGGTAGGCGCTCCACTAACTCCTGCACATGGCTGATAATACCAATGGAGAGGCCCTGCCCCGGCATGCGCTCCAAGCAATCCATTACCGTCTCGAGGAGCTCGGGGTCTAAGGTGCCAAAACCTTCATCTAAGAAAAAGAACTCCAAAGGAAACTGCCCACGCAGTTGAATTTGCAGCGACAAGGAAAGCGCCAGCGCCAAGGAGGTGATAAATGTCTCTCCTCCCGAGAGAGTATGTACCGGCCTCCTTAAACCGCCCTCGGCGTCATCCCGGATGAGGAAGCCTCCCTCAGGATCTACCTCCAAGGCATAGCGCTGCGAGGACAGCATCCGTAACCACTCTGTGGCGGTGGTGGTGACTGCCTGCAGATGCTCGCCTGCCATAAATTCGACTAAGGCATTGCCCCTCAATAACCAGCAAATCTCCGTGACGAGAGCCTGCTCATGGTCCAGCACTGTACGCTCCTGCTCAAGGAGCATAAAGCGCTCGTGACGGGTTTGCATATCGCGCAATTTCTCGCCGGCGAGAGTCGCTTGGCGTAGCGCCTCATCCCTTGCTAGTTGGAGGTTGCCATAGTCCTCGTTGGTCCTTGCCCAATTTTCTTCACTGATAGCCCGTCCGGCCAATGCTGCGCAGAGAGAATTCGTCTCATGGCCAAGAAGCGTTTCTTGTTCACCATGCACTCTCACTTCTTCCGCCCAGAGCGCGCGGTGCGCTAAATACACACGAGCATCTTCTAAATCTTCCCGCGATGTGAACCCAGACCCCTGTAAGCTCTCTGCGAACTTTTCCTCGGCGCGTACCGCAGCCTCCACTGCTAAGCGCTCGGCCTCCTTGGCGCCGGCATCCTCACTCATAGCCAAATTTACCTCTTTAGTGGCGGTAGCCCAGGAATCTTGGCTACACTTTTCGCGTTCCCGCAGTGACTGGAGCGTCGCTTCGGTCATCTGGGCCCGCAAAAATGGGTCTTCATTGCCCGCTAGCTGCTCTAAGTCGCGCTTCGACAATTCAATGCGCGCCAACAACTCCCCGAGCTTCATGCGGCGCGCCAATAAATCCTCTTGGGCTTGAGCAAGCGCTTTTTCGTTATCCTGGCGCATAGATTGTAGACCGGCGAGTTTGTCCTCGAGCTGCTTCATGGTGTCGCTCTGTGCCTTCTGTTTACGATCCTTGGTTTGCATGAGTTCCCGTTGTTTCTCGAGGTCCACGCAATCTAGTTCTCGGAGGCGTTCATCAAGCGCTGCACTCGCGATTATTTCTTCATTCCCCAAAGCCTGTAATTTCACAGTGAGGTTTTGCAACTCGCCCTTCTGGTTAGCAGTGTGTTGCTCGGCCACCGCGTGGGCTGCCCTAGCCTTAGCGAGCTTATCGGCTACTTGCCGTTCGGTCTTCTGTGCCCTTTCCAGATTCTCTAACCACATCCGACGTCCTTCGCGCGCTGTTTCGTACATCTTTTCTTCTTGATTGATCTTCTTGTCTACTTCCTCTGCAGCTATGCCGGCCCATATGCTCGGCAGAGAACTCCAGAGCCTGGCTACCTCATCCTCCATAATCTTAAGTTCAGCAGCTAAGTCTGCCATCTGCACGCCTAAATCCTCTAGCCCTTCGGAACAGGAAAAAGCGCTGCTTGTTACTCTGCCTTCTTCTGCGAGCGCTTTTTGCAGGAGAGAATGTGCCTCGCTAGCGGCCGCTACAAAATTCTCAACATCCGCTGGGATGTACCGCGCCGCTAGTTCCGGGTGGTGGCGAGAGCCACACACTGGGCATTTTTCTCCAGGCGCTACTTGAGCGGCCAGCTCCGCCACTAAGCAGCTTTCCCTAGCTTCCTTGGCCTGGCGGTCTGTTTCCGCCACCAAGGAACGCAAAGAGACAACCCTTTCCTGTACACGAGCCAATTGATCCTGCCACAGAGCTAACTGGCTTTCCTCAGCACTTTGCTTCTGACGAAGATTGTCTAGGTTTAACAGCAAGCGTTGTGCCTGGGTCTCCTTAAATCTCGCGTCCTGCAGTATTAGCCGACAACGATTCAGCCGTTCGAGATGACTAGGGGGCATTTCCTCAACTTCTTGTGCCCTGACAAGGTCGAGATGGTCCTTGGCTACTTGGTGCTCATGCTCTAAAACAACAACGTTTTGCTCGGCCTGAGTGAGGGTGCTCATGGCCTTTTCGAGGCTAGAGTGGCGGGTCTTTTCTTCGGCGAACCGCTCATGTAATTGACGCCGCACCTCTAGCAACCTGCTCTCAGCCTGCACAGCCTGGGCGAGCATAGACCTTTCCTCTGGAGATATGGCGGTACCTAGTAGTTCGTGAGCAAGCAATCTCCGGTCAGCCTGAGCCTGCTGCTCTCTAGCCAAAAGCCCCTCGAGCTGGGCCTGCAACCCATTATGTAGGATCTCGCTATGCCTAGTTGCCTCCTGCTCGATACTCCGCAAGCTTTCCAGAGCACGAAGGTCCTCCGCGATGAGCACCGCCCTCTTTAAATCATGCTGCAAGGCTAGTAAGAGCGGTTCTTCAACCTGTCGCACTGCCTTGGCTGTTTCTAAGGCTTCCGCAGCCAATTGCTCGCTTTGCCTAGCTAAGGCTAGCACCATGCCGGTTGCACTAGACCGTTCGATGGCTTCGCTTTTCCTTCTTTCACCGGCATCAAACTCTGCCGCCAACGGCCATATCGACTCCGCAGCCAGCAGGCGACCCAATCGGGCTTCAAGGTCAGCAATGTAGGGCAAAGCTAGGCTCATTGCTTGACGCTTCACGTTAACTTGGCGGGATTTCTCCTGCAATTCATAAACTGTTTTGGCCTCTTCCCAATGTTCTAGGCCTATCGCAAGTTCCGCAATGGCCTTGGTCAGGGCTTGGTCACTTGCTTCGACCGTCCCCTGCAATGCCAAGAGGTCTTCCTTAGAGGCTTGGCCAAGCCCCAGCTGCTCCCCCGCTACTTTCATCACCTGCGTGTCCAGCTCCTTGGCACGAACAGTGACTCTCGCCAGCAACCTTTCCCCGTACTCAGATAGATTAAAGATGCGCTCGAGCATCTCGCGTCGCTCCCTGCCCTTTAGGCTCAAGAATTCGGCGAACTTACCTTGGGGCAATACTACCGCCCGAGTAAAGTCATGCACCGTAAGACCTAGTATCTGTTCAACGCGCTGGTCGACCAGGTTTGGTTTGTCCGCGATAACTTCTACGCCCTGGGACGTTATCTCGCACAGCCTAGCCAGGCGGCACAGTGTAGATTCCTCCTTGGTCACATACTTACGCTCTACTCGATATACGCGCGCCTTGTTTTCCCCACCAAGGCTAAATTCAAAAGATACACCCGCTTCGGTCATGTTGCGGTTGACAATGCCCCTAACCTTGTCCGGAGCGCGCTCAACCTTGCCATAGAGGGCCAGAGTGATGGCATCGATGATGGTGGACTTGCCGCTGCCGGTCGGACCGAAAATGCCAAAAACCCTGCCGTTACATAGCGAAGCAAAATCTATCGTCTGCTCCTCTTTGAAGCTGTTCAAGCCATAAAAGGATAAACAAAGTGGCTTCATGCGTCGCTACCCCTCTCCCCCGCCAACAAAAGTTTCGCCGGCGAACTTGGCAAACATCTTAACTAGCTCCTCCTTAGGAACTACACCGCCCCGGCGCTGCCGGTAAAACCTGAGGAACATCTCCTCAAGGGTAAGGTCCGCCAAGACTGGCGCTGACACTTCACTCGCGTCGGTGGGAACGATGCACCGCACCTTTAACAACCCCGCATGGGCTTGGTGTAACGACGACAGCTCTTTTCCGGTGAGGTAACCAGCCGCATGCACCTCAATTTCAAGCCACAGCGACTTGCCGCGCAATTCTTCCAAGCGATGCCTCGCTTCGGCCACACCATGAAAGCACCGCCATCTTTCTAAGGGAATGCCTGCGGTTAAACTCACAGATTTAACTGCTGCCTCCCCCCCGGGAAGGATTTCCGCCACGTAAACAACCTTGGTCTGCCCCGATTCCGAAAAACTGTAGGCGAGAGGCGACCCGGAATAATAGGTTTTCTGCCGGGCGCTCTGAACTTGCTGGGGACGATGGAGATGTCCCAAGGCGATGTATTGTGCTGTTTCCGGAAAGCAATTAGCCGAAACGGCGCTCGCCCCCCCAATTTCAATTGAGCGTTCAGAATCACTTTGCTGTCCGCCTAAAGTCAAAAGGTGAGATATTGCTAAATTAACGGTGTCGGGGCGAAAGGCTTGGGCTTGCTGGTTAAGTAAATCAATTACCGTCTCGGCGTAGGCGGCTCGCAACTTACCTTCCTGTAGCTCGGGGCTGATGATGCGTCCGAGGCGCGATTCTGAGGGGTAGGGTAAATGCGAGATGATAGCGTGATAAGGAAGACTAGGAATCGCTATCTCGACCCAGCCAGGCCCGGACTTAACCACCTTGACCCCGGTGTTAGTGTGATTGGTGATGAGGGTTTCTTGCGGTCGACCGGCAATTAAAATGCCCTGTCGCTCTGCCAAGGGACGTATGGCACAGAGGCGTTCCGGGCTGTCATGGTTTCCCGCCACCACCAGAACACATCTTCGCCCATCATGCGCCAGCTTTTCAAGTGCCGTACAATACAACTCCTGGGCCTCAGCCGAAGGATTGTAGGTATCAAATACGTCCCCGGCGATGAGCACGATGTGAACATCTTGTTCATCGGCAATGTCCACTATCTCGTTTATGACCTGCACTTGCTCTTCATAGCGACTACGCCCTTCTAAGGTCCTCCCTAGGTGCCAGTCCGAGGTATGAAGCAGGCGCAGTTTATTCATCGCCCGCCCCCGGAAGCTAAAATACATCCATCCTTCACTACCACTACACTGTCTGTGCCAACTATAAGCGCCGCGCGAGCCATCTGCAAATCATCCACCCGGCTGACCCTCCTCTGTATTTAGGCCTTTTTCACCCCAAGGATGATGGCATGCCCATTGATATCCCCAGCCTGCATAAAGAATTCTCCCTCAGGGGATGCGGTCATGGCAATCGCCAAAACCTCATCTTGAATATAGCTTTCATTGCCGGCGATAGCTCGGGCAAGAACAGCATCAACTTCCCAGTAGATGATAATTTTGTCTTCTACCGCAAAACCAGCCTCTTTCCGCATGCCCTGCAGCTTACTGATTAACTCCCTGACATGCCCTAGCGCCAGTAGTTCTTCTGTCAGATGCAAGTCCATGATCACCGTTAGTCCACCGCTAGATTCGGCAGAGAACCCTTCCTTTTCCTGCACCCTAATGTCTAGTTCTCCTAGTTCTAACTTTATCGGTGCGCCATTGAGCATGACGACCAGCGGCTCTAGAGCAAGCACCGCTCTTGCCAAGACTTGTTCGTCAACCTCCGCGAGAACCGTGGCCAATGTTTGCACCTCCTTGCCTAACCTTCGACCAAGGACCTTAAAATTCGGCTTGGCGCTATAATTGACAAACTGCGTCGTATCAGTGGCCAAAGCCACCGTTTGGACGTTGAGCTCGTCCTGAATCAAATCAAGCAACTCCTGCCGTAAAGGCTTGGTGTGGGGCTTAACAAAGTACAGGGCAGAGACTGGCTGGCGCACTTTTACATTTTTCTTACTGCGCACCGCCCGCCCTAAATAAACTATGTCTCGCGCTAAATTCATCTCCTGCAGCAAGTCCTCATCAATAAGATTCACGTCGGCGCGTGGGTAATCCTGCATGTGCACGCTAAGTCTGGCCGTCTTATCGACAGAGCGCACTAGGTTTTGGTACAACTCTTCGCTTAAGAACGGTGTGAAGGGCGCCATTAAGAGAGTTACCGCATCGAGGGCCTCATAGAGCGTAGCATAGGCAGATGCCTTGTCTTCATCCATCTGCCCCTTCCAGAACCGACGCCGATTGCGACGCACATACCAGTTGCTGAGTTCGTCTATAAATCCATCAATGGCGCGCGTTGCGGTCATACTATTGAATACGTCAAGAGCAGACCTCACCTCGCCAATGGTCTGGTGGAGGCGCGCTATCAGCCACCTGTCAATCAACGGCCGCTTAGACAGGGGGACAATAATCTCAGCAGGGTTGACCGCATCTAAGTTGGCGTACAGCACAAAGAAAGAGTAGACATTCCACAAGGTGCCCATGACGCGGCGCTGCCACTCCTGCATGTTCTCTAAAGAAAAGCGCTTGGTATACCAAGGGGGATTGACGGTGTAAATGAACCACCGCAGACCGTCTGCGCCTATGGTATCAAAAGCCTGCCAAGGGTCGAAAACGTTGCCACGCGATTTGCTCATTTTTAGTCCCTGGTCGTCCAGACCGAGCTCGGTGACGACGACGTTTTTGTAGGGGGCTTGGCCAAAAGTAAACGAGGAAACGGCGAGTAGCGTATAGAACCAACCCCTTGTTTGGTCGATGGCTTCACAGATATAGTCCGCAGGGAAGGACTCGGCGAACAGCTCTTTGTTCTCAAAGGGATAGTGCCACTGGGCAAAAGGCATGCTGCCGGAGTCATACCAACAGTCGATTACTTCACTGACGCGCTGCATGGTCCCGGCGCATTTGTCGCAACGGAGGATAACTGCGTCAATGTAAGGCCGATGCAGATCAAGCTTGTCGGGTAGGTTTATGGCCCGCTTTTCTAAGTCCGCCAGGCTACCCACACAGTGCTGATGCCCGCAAGCACAAGTCCAAATAGGCAGCGGTGTACCCCAGTAGCGCTCGCGGCTGATGGCCCAGTCAACGAGATTGTCCAAGAAATTGCCGAAGCGTCCGTCCTTAATGTGCTCCGGAAACCAATTGATGGTCTGGTTATTGGCTTGGACCTGCTCTTTAATAGCGCTCATGCGAATAAACCATGAACTGCGGGCGTAGTAAAGAAGGGGTGTGTCACAACGCCAACAAAAAGGATAGTTGTGTACGCACTTCTCCGCCTTGTACAGATGGCCCCTGGCCTGCAAGTAGCCAATGATGTGTGGGTCGGCGTCTTTGACAAACTGCCCAGCCCATTCCGTGACTTCCGGCTTGAAGCGACCTTCGGAGTCCACTGGGATAGGGGTGGGGAGGTTATGCGCCCTTGCTAAGCGATTATCATCCTCGCCAAAGGCTGGGGCAATATGGACAATACCCGTGCCATCGCTGGTACTCACAAAATCGCCTACTACTACAAAATGGGCCTTCTCCCCGGCGATGCTCGCCAATTGATACGGGGGTAGGTACTGCCTATTGACCAGCTGGAGGCCGGTGAGGGTCTCTAATACCTCGTACTCACCTTCAATCACCCCTAGGCAGCTCGTTGCCAAGATGAGCTTTGCGCCATCGTGCTTGATAACCGCATAAGTAATCTCTTCCCCAACGGCGAGCGCCACATTGGCAGGTAAAGTCCACGGCGTAGTAGTCCAGACGAGGAAGGAGGTATCTTCCTCACCAACCACTGGGAAGCGCACGAATACGGAGGGGTCAGTGGTTTCTTCGTAGCCCTGTGCTACCTCGTGGCTAGAGAGAGAAGTGCCGCACCGCGGGCAGTATGGCAACACCTTGAATCCTTTGTAGAGAAGATCCTTTTCCCAAGCTTGGCTGAGCGACCACCACACAGATTCAATATAATTGTTATGGTAGGTCACATAAGGGTCCTGTAAATCCAGCCAAAAACCCATGCGCTCGGTCATCCGCGCCCATTCCTGCTCATAAGTGAAGACACTATTCCGGCATTCATTGATGAAGGCTTCGACGCCATATTTTTCGATGTCTTGCTTGCCACTTAAGCCTAATCTCTTTTCCACTTCGAGCTCAACAGGCAAGCCGTGCGTGTCCCAGCCTGCCTTGCGGCGCACGTAGAAGCCGTCCATGGTTTTGTACCGCGGGATAAGGTCTTTCATAGAACGGGGCATGGCATGCCCAATGTGGGGCTTGCCGTTGGCCGTGGGCGGCCCTTCATAAAAGACATAGCGAGGGTTATTTTGGCGCAGAGCTTGGCTCTTGCGGAAAACATCCTCCTCACGCCAAAATTCCAGGATATTTTCTTCTAATTTAGGAAAATCGACCTTACTTTGCACCTTCTGAAACATTGGCTTACCTCCCTTTCAAATTGAAAAAGCAGGCCTCCCGTTCAAAGGAACGAGAGGCCTACCCGCGGTACCATCCTTGTTGGTTGCAAGCAACCCAACTCAAAGCCTTAACGCGGCCTCGCGATAGACTAGAAATACTTTTTTCGCCTACCGATCTCCGAGGTGATACCTCCGCGCTTGGGCCACTAGGTCACACCTACCCCTAGCTCTCTTAGGCCTTCGTGCCGGAGACCTGTCCTCATCACAGAAAGACATATGAAATTTGTCTAATAATATCACGCTCCGCCGTGGTACGCAAGCAGTTGAAAAATACAGCACATGCATAGCGCATGTGCTATACTCTCCCTAGGTGCGCAGACGAAACTAAGGAGGAACAAAACAGGACATGAAAATTACGCTAAACTCACTTCTTAAGACCGCCATGTTAGTAACTTTGGGCATAGTCCTGCCCATGGCTTTCCACGCGTTCGGGTGGAGCGGCCGAGTCTTCTTACCCATGCACATCCCGGTGCTCCTAGCGGGTTTCCTTCTTGGTCCCTTGCCTGGAGCTATCGCAGGGGCGACCACCCCCCTACTTAGTTCCGTGCTCACCGGCATGCCGCCCATGGCGCCCATGCCTATTGCTCTACAAATGAGCATTGAGTTAGCCGCCTTTGGTTTGTTGGCCGGCATATTCTTAAATTCTCTCAAACTGAACATTTTCCTCAGCCTAGTGCTCACCCTAGCGGGAGGACGCCTCGCTCTTGGCCTTACTACCATGGCGCTATTTCCGTTACTTGGGCTCCCCGCGGTGCCTTTAACCGTTATATTTGGCGCGAGTTTGGTGACGGCGCTGCCAGGGCTGGTACTGCAGATAATTGCCATACCCCCCATAGTTTTGGCGATGAAAAAATACAACATGTTAAAGCATCTAGGCGCATCTTAAAAACTTCCCTAGAAGACAATAGACACCAAAAAAGAAAAAAGGTCTGCTCCAACGCGGAGCAGACCTTTTTGGTGTAGACTCAGTTATTGCGGTTGATACCAACCCATCTGCTCCATGAACTTAAAGAGGGCAAAGGCGTGGTCCTGCTCGTCTTTTTGGATATGATTAAGGGTTTGCCGCAAGGGCTGGCTGGTAGTGGTTGTACTTGGCGATACCTAGTTCCTCTTGCGATTTAGCCTCCTGTAAGTACATGCGCTCTTTCTGGGTTAATTGCACGGGACAAACCTCCTTGTATACATACTGCGCACTCAGTTTGTCCAAAAAATTTAATAGTATTCTCGGCAGATGAGAGAATTTTACCCCCGCAACAATTGAGAAACCTTCTCCGCCATAGCCGTGGGGGGGATACTATGTGCCTCCAGGGCAAATTTTTTGAGGCGACTTTGGGCAAAGATCGACGCGGAGTTTTCTTGTAATGACAAGAAATAGTGGGCGATGCCCTCATCACTACCCAGCGAACGCAACCAAAGTTTCCACTGTCCCGAGCGGACCCTTTCTGTGGCTTTGATGCGCTCTAGCAGCCTACAGGGAGGGTGGTGCAAGAATAATAAGAGAGCACCCATGGCCAAGAGTCGCTCCTCAAGCCTGATGAATGGTGCGAGATCAGCGATTTGTGCGGCATGGGTGAGATGGAACCTCTCGAAGAAAATGAGAGGCTCAAGATTTCTCTCGTGACTAAAGCGTGACCCACTCCAGAGCCTGTGCAAATCTTCCGCCATATCTACGTGTTGAGTGAGCAGTTCCACCCTAGCGGCTACCGTAGGCGTTGTGAGTTCAAGCACTCTCTCTGTGTAATGCTCAGAAAGCAAGATTTTTGTCGGGCGCTCTCGCCAGAGGTCCGTCCTCTGCAATTCTTCCAAGATAGTAGTCTTGCCTGTAGCCACCACGCCCTCGACGAGAAGAATGGTCATGCCTATGTTCCCCCTTTGGCAAGCTCCCGAATGATTCCTGTTCGATTACTCCATGCGGGACAAGTAACGATAAACTGCCCAAAAGTGGGCACTGCTGCCCGCCATGACAAAAAGATGCCAGAGCTCATGGAACCCGAAAACATGCGGCACAAGTTTTGGCCACTTTGTTCCATAGAAGACCGCCCCCACGGTATAGAATAACCCCCCCACGCCAAGCCAGACCAAAGCTGCTAGGGGCACACTTCTCCACAGTGGGCCGATGGCAATTACCACTAGCCACCCAAGTAGCAGATAAAATCCAGTGTAGAGCCAGCGTGGGGCTAGTAGCCAGATTACCTTCATAACAATGCCTATGAAACTTAATGACCATACGGCAATTAGCAAGGTCCATCCCCACGTACCCCGCAAGGCGATGAGACAAAAAGGTGTGTATGTTCCAGCGATGAGGACAAAAACCATCATATGATCTACGCGGCGCAACCATAGGCGGAGCTTATCATCTGCCGGAAATAGATGATATAACGAGGAGGCAGTGTAGAGTAAGATTAGGCTCACCCCAAAAACCGCAAAAGAAATGACATGCCATACTGTTCCCGCCGCAAGAGCCACGCGCATGAGGGCAACCAACCCAATTACAGCTAGGGCTGCCCCCACCACATGGGTGATTCCACTGACCCAATCCCGTTTCTTAAACACTCTCTTCACCCCCTCCCTTCTAACCTCATTATACCCAAAGTAAAAGGGAGTGTCTTCTTAATCCCGCGACTGTTAATATAGTTCGTCCGCGTTAGTTTGAGATGGAAAACCCACGCCCGAGGTCGCCAGTTTTTTGTGCCGGCGCGGCAGTTTCCCAGGTAGCGGCGTGACACGGCACGCCGACCCCCGGCCGATCCCCGGTCGTAACCATGATGGAAAAACCACAAAGGAACTTGGAATGTTTGAATTGGCATAATCATCCGTCGACCGGCACCTGCTCC
>QLUC01000031.1 GCA_018725275.1 Bacillota bacterium
CCTGCGCCCGAGCCTGCGCCCGAGCCTGCGCCCGAGCCTGCGCCCGAGCCTGCGCTCGAACAACCCGCCGATGTGCTGCGTCGTCTGGACGAGCAGGATGAGGAAGCGCCCGACATCGGCTATCTCAACGCAATGCGCGACGCCGGTTATATGTCGGAGGATGAGTACAAGAATCAGCTTGCTATACTGACCCGCAAGCAAAAAAAAATCAGAACCCCGCGTAAGAGACCGGCCCCGGAAACTAACGAGATTAGTCCCGAGGATTTTGCCAAGGCGCAAGAACTTATCGCAACCGGTGAGCAGCCGGACGCACTGGCCGCGCTGAAAGCGGTAACGCGCAAGCCAAAACGCATGACCAAACGCGCGAGAGAGAACGCGCTCAAGGTTGCCGCTATCGAAGCCAACCAGTTCGTCCCAGAAAACTACGAGCAGGTGCTTGCCCGCGCAAGAAAACTGGCAAAAGACGGTGTGCTACCGCATACAGCACTGAGAACCGTAGAGTTTGAAGCATCTCGCGCTGCACGAACGCCCGGTTCGCTTAACAACTATATCGACGAGCGGGCTGATGCTTTTGCCTATGGTCGTTTCCGCACCAAGGTGGCCGAGGATAGCGGCGACGGTATGTCAGTGGAGCAGGTGGAAAACATTCTGCGCCCCATACTACGCAAGCTGGGTGTGAGTAACACGCTACCCATACGAGTTATTGCCAATGCCCTTGAGCTTCCTACAGAAGTCAAGCGGCAAGTATTTGCCAACGGCACTGAAACTGCGCTGGGCTTGTATGTGCCGGACGGCGTTGTTTACCTGCTTGCTGAGAATCTTCAGACACCCGCAGATGTTAGGGGTGCGTTTTTCCACGAGTTTCTTGGGCACCGTGGCCTCAATGCGCTGTACAGGAAACGCCTGGATGGCGTGCTGGCAGAGATTTATGCTTCAAACCAGCGTGTGCGCGCTGCTGCCGACAATTATCTCAGGCGGAACCCGGACGTATATGCCGGTGTATCAAACCCGGAAATCCGTGCTACTGAGGAAATTCTTGCCGAAATGTCCGAGGGCGGCAAGATTGACACAAATATTCTTGCCAAGATAACTGCTTTCATCCGCGACTTTCTGCGCGACCTTGGGTTCGATATTGCCATTAGCAACGCAGACGTTCGGGTCATTCTTTCCCTTGCTCACGACGCCGCCCGCGATACCGCCGCAGTTTCTTCTGCTGGCCAGCGTTATATGTATGTGGGCCGAAATGAACGGCCTCTCAAAATTGTTGCGCCTATGGCGAAGCGCCGGACTCGTGCACAGAAACTGCAAGAGAAGCTGGACCATAGCCGCACAGCTACGGACATGAACCGCACGCTAGGCGAGCTTATGCTGACGACGCGCAGCCGGTCGGATGCTGCGCGCTTCATGCGCGCGCTGAAAAAAGCTGTCCAGCCTGCTGTCATGCGCCTTGGTCTCAGCGTGCTTACCACTGACGACATTACGCGACTGGGTAAAGACGAAATCCCGCCGCTCGAAGAAATCAACGCAAGTGTAAACGCACTGACCGACGACATAAACAGGGCCATGTATGAAATCGGAGACGACATACCGGAGTGGGTAAATTACATTTCGGACCCGACCCGCGAGAAATCCCTGAACGATACTATCTTTGCTTCAACCCTGGAAGGTGTGAACGCTTCGTTCTTTCCTGACGTGAACGCGGCTCTTGCTGGCGACGAAACGCTCGTCGATCTTGTTACAAGGGGGGCACCAAAATCAGACATAAACGCCCGGAAAGCGCAGATACGGGTGGTGTATTCCTATTGGGACAAACTCGACCCGAAAGGACGCGATATTTACAAAAAAGCGTTCGACCGTATGCGGCACAACTTCGACAAGCGCCAGCGCGTGCTGCTGGAAATTATTGCCAAGTCCGGCCTTGAAGGTTCGCCGGACGATAGCAACACACCGCTCGGCAGGCTGATGGCGTCCGTTACACAGCAGTTCGAGGAGACCCGCAGACGGGGAGTCTACTTCCCTCTGATGCGCTTTGGTGAGTTCTGGTTGCGCCTGGGTAACAAGCCAGAACCCGAGTTCATGATGTTCGAGAGTGCGGTCGCGCGCAACATAGCCTTGGAGAAACTGCACGAGCGGCTTGTTTCGGAAAACGATAACCGCTCCATCGAGGAGATGCTTGAGGACGGTACAATTTCACAAGGCGACGGGGCGCGGGGCGCGCGTCAGGAAATTGCGCGCGACAGTGTTTTCCTGAAAGAAATATTTGCAAAGATTGATGATGCTGCGCTTGGAGACAAGGAAGCGCTCAAAGACGCCATCTACGAAATGTATCTGCACACCCTGCCAGAAGTAGATATTCGCAAGCAGTTCTCGCCCCGGAAAGGGCGCACCGGTTTCAGCACGGATGCTTTGCGGTCCTACATCGTGTCGAACATGCGTACTGCTACGCAGGTAGCGCGCCTGAAACATATTGGAGACATCCGCAACGCTGCGGCTGATGCCTATGACGCTGTGCGCGGGCGGCCAAACGAGGCGGCGCTGACCGTTATCGTAGATGAAATGGTGACGCGGGCGACTGAAGAAGCATCGCCGACCATGGGCAGTCCGGGGACTATCAACTGGGACAAGCTGTCGGGGATAGCAAACAAGGCTGCGTTTATCTGGTTCCTGTCGTCACCCAAAAGTGCGCTTATCCAGATGACGCAGCTTCCCATTGTCGGTCTCCCGGTGCTGTCTGCGAAGTATGGCACGGCGGCCACGTGGGCGACCGCTGCCCGCTACATGTTCCTGTTCAACAAAGTCGGCATATCCAAGCTGGACTCGAAAGGTAACATCGTTAGTAAGATCGCGCCGCCTAATCTCGGGACATCGCGCTATCTGAATAACCATCCGAATGGTGCCGCCATGAAAGCGGCCTGGCTGGACGCACAGGAACGCGGCCTGTTCAGTAGCACTTTCACTGCGGATATTACGCAGCGCGGCAACATCGCGTCAGCCAGTTATAGCACCCCCGCTGCAAGGGCGGGACGGGCGACCATGACCCTGATGACCGGATTGTTCCACCACACGGAACGCCTATCCCGCGAGATTGCGTTCATGAGCGCATACGAGCTTGCTCATGCCGCTGCTGTAAAGCGTGGTGACGATTACCCTGATGCTGTGGCACGCGAAGAAGCACAGAAGTCCATGTATGAAGCACTGTTCAACTACACTAACTACAACAAGCCGCGTGCGTTCAAAAATCCTGTCGGGAAAATGACCTTCCAGTTCCTTACCTACCCCTTACAAATGACTTCTCTGTTGGTACGCAATTTCTACGGTATGCTACCTCTACTGGATAAAAAGGGTAAAAAAGAAGCTGCAACCGTATTTTTCGGAACGCTGGGCATGACTGCCATGTTCGCAGGAACAACTGGGATGTTGGGTTATAGTGTGTTTATGGGTATAGCCGAGGGTCTGCGCGAAATGATGCGCGATGACGACGACGAGTTTTATGATAGCACGGACGACGGAAACCCGCTCGGTAAACGCGACCTTGACTTGTGGTTCCGCACTCACTTCCTGCCGCAATATTTTGGCGATGGCTTTGCACGCGAAGCCGTGCAGTCCGGTCCTATCTCCGCTGCTACGGGTATTGATTTCGGTAGTTCCACTGCACTTAACGGGCTTTGGTTCCGCGATGACAGCAAGGCACCGACTACCGAGCGCGCTGTTCAGGAAGCAATGCTCGGCCTGTTCGGTCCAGTCGGCGGCCTTGTGCAGATGGGCGGCAAAGCGTTCGACGAGTTCGAGCGCGGCAACTTTAGTCGCGGGGTTGAAAACCTTCTACCCGCCGTGTTCCGCAATCCGGTGAAAGCCGCGCGCCTTGCAGACGAGGGGCTTCAGACCCCGAGCAACCAGTTGCAAGTTGTGAGTCCTGAGCACTACACTTTCGGCGTGCTGCTGGCGCAGTCCCTGGGTTTCAGCAACTTGTCTGTGGCAGAGCAACAGAAGGTCGCCGTTCTCAAACGCAGACTGGCCGAAGAAATGGAGAAAGACCGTGGAAAAGTCTACGAAAAAATAGACCGGGCCGTGCGTATGTATGACAATAACCCGACAGACTCTAATGACGCAGCCATAGAGCGCGCCTTTGAAGAAATTGAAAAATACAATATGCGCTATCCGCAGAAGATTATCACCATGGAAGGTGTGCAGCGGGCACTAGATCAACGCAGGCGGAACCGTGAGGAAGCTATCGAAGGCGTTCTTGCTACCGACGAGATGGCGCCTTATGTGGCCGAAGCAATGTCTATTGTCGGCCCGGACGAAGGGTTCGAAAATGAATAAGCCCACACACTACCGCCGCGACTTGATGCGCCTGACCTATTTCATCATGACCGTAGCAGCTGCTATATCTGTAGTTCTCTTGCTGCGAGGCGACACTGCACCCGAACTTCGAGGTGCCATCTGGACAGTGTGGGGCGGTGGCGTCCTGATTACAGTGGTAACTTTCTGGTACGGCAGCAGTGCAGGGACTGGCCGCCGTATGAACGACATGGAAGATAAAGACCCCGCGCCACGGAAAAAACCCCCACCTAACCAAAGTTAGGTGGGGGTAGTAATTAGCTGGAAGGAGCAACCTTCAAGGGCTATTATATCATGTTCGCCATATACGTAAACCCCTTACACCCTCCACTACGATAATTTTTGTCGTATGCCGTAGTTTCAGGCGGGCCAAATGCGCCTTTATCTGTGCGCGCACAGCGTCGCAATCAACACAGGGGATGAATATGGAAGCCCCCTTTGTAAACTTCCGCCAGTCTATATTGTAGCGGACGCCCTCAAAGCGCATCCGGCGGAGTTTCCAGAGAGCTAAGGTCGATGAAGTCGCTGTGCGAGCAGTCCAGCACCATGCAGGCAACAGCAGGCGACGTTACTGTCATGCCCTTTGAAAGCCGCTTGTTCTCGTAGCGCAGGTAGATACCCGTCTTTTCCAGTTCCTTGATAGTGTCCCGGTAGTTTATCTGGTGGTGCACGCAGTCATCACGAAATGCCTTGATTACGATATACATAAGTTTCGTGTCGGGCTCATAGCGGATAAGCAGATCGTTTCGCGGCTGCATTATGGGAAGGAGAGACATCCCCGTCCTACGGTCCGCGCCCGCTTGGACGACAAGAATATTTTGCATGTGCCGGTTGATAAAGTCCCCGACAACAGCGGAGGCCCCCGTCGCCACCGGGAGCACAACCTGGTCCCGCAGATCGGGGAGCATGGTATCTCCAGCCCACTTATAGATGCGGTTCAAGTCCCATTTGAGGACACCCGCCTGTTTGGCCAGCATACCCCCAGCAAGGTTTGCGCCGACCCCGGCAGACCAGAAGCGTTCCCGTGCGGTTAGACGCATCTCAGCATCAATCTTGCGCTGGATATTTCCGCACATCTCCACAACGGCTTCCGCATTTTTTATAAGGTAGTTAGCGTATATAAGACCGGCGTGCCCGTAGTTCTCCAGAAGCTGATGGTCAAACATTTCCTTGGCGTAGTCCTTGTCGAGCACTTCCACCGGGGCGATGCGATATTCAATCAATCGCATAAGTTCGCCGTCAGGAGTGCTTTTCAGGTTTGCGAGTTTTTCATAGAAGGAAGCGTTAGAGCTACAAAGCATCATCGTCTGCCACGTCGTGTTGTTCTCGCGCAGTGAGTTCGCAGAGGACCGCATCCGCTCTTTCGCTTTACCGTGTGTAGCCGAATACAGCATTGTCGAAACGTCGAGGCCGGGCATGTTCGTTGCCTCGTCCAGCGTGACCGGCAAGTTGTTGAACACCCCGAGCCTGAACAAGCGGGCGTTCATGGTATCTTCCTTGATGGAGATAAGCCCGTCTGGTGAACCCCACACGCTGTTGCACATATGCAGGATGGTAGTTTTACCAGTGCCCGAAGTTGGATGGATAACATTCAGAACAAGGCCGCGCTGCCCGAAGAAACGCAGCAGCGGAGCACCGAAAGCAGTCAGCGCAGCAAAAGCGTGCGGCTCCAGGCCGGGCGTGTCATACAGTTCAAAGACCTCTCGCCACTTTTCAAAGCTGCCACGAGGACCAAGATGCTTGATGAAAGGGGCGGTCGAGGGGGACGGGGGGCTGAACACTGTGCCGGTTGCCCCGACCTCGCGGTCGCCGACAATAAACTTGCTGTCGTTTTCAGCCCAACCAAATTGTGTCCGCATCTTTTCTGCTTTCGTTTGTTGGCGTAGAAAGCCGAGACTTGTAAGAAGATAGCC
The DNA here is from genome assembly GCA_018725275.1 of Bacillota bacterium. Lineage (GTDB taxonomy): Bacteria > Bacillota > UBA994 > UBA994 > UBA994 > BS524. Next base: position 6,255 of record QLUC01000031.1, read on the forward strand.
AACGAGCGACCCGAAAGCGGCATCATTTACTGTAATATCTTCCGCCGCCAGCCGCTTGCGAAGTTCGCTATTGTCTGCAAAGTCCCTGTTGGTAAGAATAAAGTCCGCCACGCCGTCACTGGGAGTATGGTATCTAAGGACGAAAGAATATCCGTGCGTGCTGTCTTTCAACCGCCGCATAATATACAGGTCGTATGGAAAGATGCAAATGGGGTCAGATTCCTGTCCTGTAGACGGGTTCCGCCATATGCCGCCTTTCTTCCCGCGAAAATAGGGAGCGGGGTATTCGGGTATGACGTAGGGCTTGCCGGTTTCCGGGTCTATGTTTTGCAGGTCCACACCTGGGGGCGCAAACTTTTCTGTGCCTATCGTGATCGGTGATTTTATTCTACCGAACAGGGTGCAGCCCTCGCAGGCGGCGGGGTTATGCTTGGCAAACTCAAGGCAAGTATAAGGACCAGCAGTGCTTTCCGCCTTCCGTATGGCACGGTCAAGGCTATAGTCGGGGTAGTCCTCCGACACACTTTTAATCGCGTCGATACGATCTTCACACAGATTGGCAATAGATAGCGCAGCCCGCCACATAGGCTCGGGCAGAGTGGCCCGCTGTTCATGACAGTGCAGGAGTTGTTCGCACCCGTAGCCCTGCTGGCTCCGTTCGATTATGAGCGAAAACACCGACTTGGGGAATGAAGCAGTATCCTTGAGCGATGCACCTAACAGTGTTAGACCGCCCTTCTGTGGCGGCCCCCCGACCAACTCCATAAACTTGTCGAACGACAATGGAGTAGACGCCTCTCGCAGCACGGCTGCCTGTTCGGGCGGGTCGGATTTGTAGTTAAACGTGCCGGGAATACGCAGCACGCGCGCAACTTCCATAACCGACGGGTCTAGAAGAACATTGTAGCGACGACATGTAGCGGCAAGAGCGGCAGCGCCGCGTTCCCAACGCGCGCGGTCTATATCTTCGCTAAGAGGCCAGTATGCGTGGACGCCACCCCCGGAAATAACGATGATAGGTAGCGGCAGCCCCACACCTTTGCAAAGGTTACGTATATCCTGCAATGCAGTGGGTATGTCAGCATAATCGCTAGGCTTTTTCCCCCGGCAGTCCAGATCAAGCCAGAAGGTGCGTAATGCAGACACATTACTTTTCTTGCGACCTTCGCCGTTAGCGTATTTGGCGACCCCGTAGAAAAGGTTCCAGCCACCCGCAGCTTTCATTTTTTCTACGCGGGCATCGAAGTCAGCGCGGTTATCAAACATAGCCTGCCGACGAGCACCACCCGCACCGATGGCAAGTAGTGCAAACCACCCGTCTCGGGGCTGCACAGCAGACAGAAGGTCGAAGTCAGCCATTGGCGCAAACAGTCATCCCGTTGCAGGGGGGTCGAGAGGATAGACTAGGCGCGGCTGTTTAGGAAGGCTTGCACCTTTTCTGCGGTTTCGCCTCTGGGGGTATATTTACCGGCAAACCAGTTATACACATTCTGCCTGGTGACGCCGAACATGATGGCGACATCAGTGACAGAAATCCCCTGCGCGATGCAGTATTGCCCCAAACGAACCCCCAACAGTGCCGGGTTAGCAGCACTGTTGCGGTTCACCAGCTTTACGCTATAGCCCGACTCTACAGGACTACCAGCGTCCATCACGCTTCCTCGTTATCCCAGTCGGCGATGAGTTTGTTAATGTCGACGAGGGTATTATCGGGCTTCTGCGCTGCGCTAGCGGCGCTACCAGCCGGACGCCCGCGCTTTTTAGGGGCGGCAACATCAGCTTCTTCCTTGGGCGCGCTGAAAAAACCGGTCGGTTCTTCCTTGACTGGCTCCGGCTGCGTGGGCTTTTGCACCTGCACGGGGTGGGGCGTCGGCGAGGCTGTCGGCGAGGCTGTCGGCGAGTTATCTTCACCAACCATAAGGACGTAGTTGTGTGCGTCCTCGCTCGCCTGCGCTTCCTCCAGCATGGCGAGTTCAACCTCGTTGATATGCCGCACGGGAGTAAAGACCAGCTTCATTGTCTGCGCGTCAATGTCGTACGACACATTGGTAACGACGTTATCCGGCGACTCGTTGTTAGCCAGAAGATACTTGTAGTAGCTTTCGAATGGATGAGTGTTGCCGACACCCTTACCGAAAAGCGACGTTGCCGGGACGCTCATGCGATAGACTTCCCCCTCAGGGTCGCCAACCAGCAGAACCGCAATGTTCCGCTTGTAGCGGCAAGCGCGCCCCCCGTTCTTACCCGAGCCCACAATGTTGCGCGGGCAGATATCGCAGTTGGGGGACTGCCTGTTTTTCGCACGATGCGAAGGTGCCTTGCCATCGTCCGACCAGCAATCCGGCAGGGCGGGAGTCGCGTTGGGGTCATAATCGTTAGCATAAAACTGGCGAGATACGGTCGGGAGAAGGTTCACGATGATAACATCAATCTCCCCCCGTGCAGGGGCACCGACAGCTTCACCGCCCACGACACGCCGAAAGGTGCCGTTCGTGTTGGTCTGGATTTGCCGCATGTTTGAACCTGGGCGGACAAGCGACTGCGCGAGCGGGGTCAACCCCTTACGAGCGACAACACCACCAGCTTGCGGGTTTTTGAAAATTGTAAGGTTGCTCATGATCTACTCCTGCTTTCCTGTTGCACGGCGCACTTGCACCTTGTAGCGACTTTCCACCTGTAAACCCGGCGGATATAGGTTTGGGTTCGTCTCAAGAAAATCCTTCATGTTGCCTGCGTGCAGACGCTGTTCCAGAAGTTCGAGCGCACCGTGCTCCATGATGAAGTTCCGCATAGCGTCCCAGTCGGCAGGCCAGTATCGGGTAGATACGCGCCGTGTCAATGTCCCTGCTGGACTTTTTATACTGTCCACATTGTGTTCGGCACAGTGGGCCAGCAAGGCGTTGGACACGACTGCGAATTGTTCTTCGAGGGGAGCGAGAGCGGCTTTGTGGGCGTCCTCCTGCTTCTCGATAGCGTCCCGCATCTTGACGTAGACGCGGATGAGCGTTTCTACATTCGGTTTGTCGGGCATCTGATTGCTCCTTTTTGTAGTTCCGTTTTTGTAACCGGTATTATTTACAGTGTCAACCCATTTCCTGCATATACAAGTCGATAAGCGCCCTGTGGTTCGATAAATTCGAGCGAAGCAGTTTGTACAGACGCTGCTCCACATCGCTGCCTGAAATGTGCACCACGGTCATATTGTTCTTCTGCCCCGGTCGGTCGATGCGAGCGTTGGCCTGTAGGTAAGTTTCTACGCTTGGCACCGGAGCGTACCAGACGACCGTATCCGCAGCCGTCAAGGTAAGACCATGGGCCGCTGCCTGCGGCTGGATAATCAGAACCCGTGGGTTTGCCTGTTTCTGGAAAGCATCCACCAACCGGGTGCGCTCATCCATAGACACCTTGCCGTCGATAACAGCCGCCGGAATACCATGCTTTGTAATAGCCTCCAGGAGAAGCCGGATGGTATGCGTGAACGGCACAAACACCAATACTTTGTTATTGGTTTGCTCGATAGCTTCGATCACGACGTTGATGCGGTTGCTCACGTCGAACTCTATGGTCTCGCCGTCATCCGAGTATACTGCACCGCCAGCTATCTGTAACAGCTTCTGTAGTCCTGCTGCTGCGTTCAAAGCCGTGACTGTTTCGCCAGCCGCTTTTATAACCATCTTGCTTTTCAGCAGGTTATAATATTGCTCTTGTTGCAGGGTGAGCGGGGCGTGCCGCTCCATATGCACGACAGGCGGCAGGTCCAGACAATCTTTCTTTTCAAACCGTATGGCAGGCTGCAAGAGTTTGTGCACCGTCTCTGTCGCTGTCGGCTTCACCACCCATGTAAACTGACTGACCCGGAACATCACGCTGTCCTTGAATTGCATGATGGTTCGAGGCGCATTTTCAGGATTTACCAGCCGTGCCAGCCCGTAAGCATCCAGCGGAGACTGCGCTACCGGGGTGCCGGTCATCATCCACAAACGCTGAATATGCTTCATCACCCTGTTCAAAGTTTTCCAACGCACCGTAGATGTATTTTTGTAAACAGTGGCCTCGTCAACAATCACAAGGTCGAAACCGCCTTGGATGACTTCATCTTCCACCGTTCCAAGACCATCGAAGTTTATAACAACAAACTCGGCGTTGGACCTAACGACGTTAGCTCGCTGCTTCGGACTGCCATGGGCAATACCACAACTTCGGTGCATTGCGAACGTAAACAAATCCTGCTGCCACACAGCTTTCATGATGGACAGCGGGCATAGCACAAGCACACGGCGGACTTCACCGATCTCCATAAGGTAATCCGCAGCCCAGATGGCCGCTGCCGTTTTGCTTGTACCGGCTTCGGAAAAACAAAACGCCTTATCATAGAGAGTGAAAAAAGACGCCGTGGTTTTCTGGTGGTCGAACGGGGTGAATTTTCCCGGCCATTTATAGTCCCGTAGGATTGGGGACGGCGTGTCTTTGTAGCCCAGCCCGGCAAGTGCACGAACTTCGTTTAGCCCCCACGCTACTACTACCTTATCAGTATCGACAACTTTGCTGCGTGATATAATCGACGTAACTTTTTCGGGCGCGGCTGTCTCGAAAACAAGCGCCTTGTTGTCAACAATTTGCATGGTGGCACCTATTGCTCCTTGTCTGTTATTTCATTCCTGCGTTTTTTGTCCGTTTGAACGAGCGGTTTTTGCTCGGGGAGACAACGCGGAGATTACTTTTGTTGTTGCCGCCACCCTTAGCGATTGGCTTTACATGGTCAACATCTTTTTTATCATGCTCGTGCACCCTCCCTGCTTTTTCGAGGGCATAGCGGGCACGCTTGCGGGCATTGTTCTTCTCGCGCTGCTCCGGCGTTCCTTGGTAGTTACGGTATTCGGCGGCGTAATTGCGGGCCATGGATTACCTCTTGCAGTTATGGGCACATTCTACCACGGGACACCATCCGCACAAAGGCGAACTAACAGGGTTCCACACGTTCGTTTCCCTGGCCACTGCGAGCCGCTTTAGCTGATCGTCGAAGACGGACATATATTGGTCACGAGACTGCGCGTAATGTGTTTTGACTATCATCTCGTTGCTGACGACGAATAGCAAAGATGACTTTATCTTTTCCAGTTGCGGAAAATGCACGAACGCAGCCCCGGCCATCAGGTCCAGTTGCCGCTCATCTGCATAGCGCGCGCTCTTACTGGTCTTGTAGTCGGTCAGAAAACCCTTCCGGCCATTGACAACGAGAAGGTCGGCAACGCCACGATACCATGCGTCCGGGTCGTCAAACGATGTCGGTAAATAACCGCTGTTAGTTTTCAGCACACCCATCCTGAACTCGGTGTGCTTGTCCCCATCCATCCGGTTAAGAGCTTCCAGCGTCGGCTCCATGAACTTAAACATCCCCTGCAAGGATGTCCCGTCCCGAATATAAACTTCGGCTGCCTCATGCGCCCGAGTCCCGTAGCGTGTAGCCGCGCTTCCCTCGTCCTGCACATCGCAGGCGACGCGGGTGTGATAGTACCGTTTCGGGCACTTCTCGAACGTAGTTATCGCGCTGTAAGACCAAGGCATCAGGGGCGGGCTTCCCGCTTTACCTTAAACAGCCGAGATACAACCTCGCGGCGGGTAGCGCTGTGTGTGTAGGTTTCAGACTCCATGCCCTCATGAAATGCCGCTTCGATTTCCTCTGCTGTAAACAGCGGCTGCTTGTCAAAATTCTTCATGTGTTTCTCGCTCCTTCACAGGCGGCACCAATGGCACGCAATTATGACGAATCTGAAACTCCCGCAGCAGGCGAGCGAACTCAGCAGTGCGACCAGCAATATCAATGTATTCCTTGCGGGCTCTTACGTCCATGTCCTCCGTGCTGGGGAATTTTTTCGTATCCGCAATGTGGGCGTCCAGCAAATCCTGGTCGTCAGCGATAGGGACAGGGGGCGCAGGGGAGCGCACAACCCGCGCAGGGGGGCGAAATCTCATCCCTCGTCTGCCCCCCAGAATGTGTCCAACAGGTCGAGGACAGTCTCGCTCCTGCCGTCCGCAATCAGGTCAAGCGGGCTCTCACCCTGCCAGCGGACTTGCGGCGTCTCCAGCCAACGGACCATATCGGCCGATTCCCAAACCTGCTGGACCATCTCCAACACGTCGATAAACCCTTGGGAGTCGGCAGCAATGGCTGTACGAAACATATCATTTTGTGCCATGTAGATTATCCTTTTTCCGCAAAGACAAACCGACAAAACCAAATCCAGCAATCATGTACACCCATATATCCCCTTCGGGGATAACCGCACGAAAAGCGAAGCCACCCGGCATAGCATGAGCATCGTTAGACCACATAACGGCGTTAGGTGTAGGCTGTAAATTCGGTATCACCTGTGTGTTTAGCGCAGGCACCTGCATGGGGCAGTCAAGGATGTTCGACTTTTGTGGTGCGGCCACCGGCGCAGCGGGTGCACGGCTTGCTACAGACCTGGGCGAAACTTTCTTGGCTGCCGCCGGTTTGGGCGAAACTTTCTTGACGATTGCAGGGGTGGTAGCACCGGCACCGAACATAAGCGCGCACACGGCAAGCTGAGATGCTGTCAATCCGGGCATACTATTTCCTCCCTTGCAAGGCGCTCTGCATCCTCATTGCGGAGATACACATAGCCGCGCGCCGAAGCAAATTTCGATACAGTTGCGTCAAGCGAGGCTTTCTCCTGCCGCAAGCGGCGCTCTGCTTCCCGAACCCTGAGCATCGCCTTTATGACGCGGCTTGCCGGAAACAGCCGTTTCATTGCTCCTTCTCCAGATGTTCAACCAGCCGTTCGATGTAGTGTGCGGCTTTCTTCAAATCCTCGACGCCGCCCTTGTCAGGATAACGTGCGACATATTTGATGATGTTGCCGTGCAAGTATGCCTCGAACCCCGAACTGCTTACCCATGCCGCGATGGCGTCCCACGGCTGGATAGCCTTGGTAACGTAGTGCTCACCGCCGACCTGTTTTGCCCGCAGGGTGCGGGGCTTCCTAACATTTGTTAGGCCCATGGCAGCAAGCATATCCGTGCGCAAACCGTAAAAGCCTGTGTGGACATACTTCGCGCCAAAAAACGCCTGAGCATCACCAATAGTTGCTTCGGGATAAAGGCTTATATATTCAGCAAGCGCTCTCCTTGCCGACGCCTTTTGCGAGTCTGTGAAACGTGCAAGCTCCTCGATCTGCTCGGTAGACATGTTGTCCACATGTATACTGCGCCGCCTACGTGCTTCGGCGTGCTCGGGCGCTTGTATAAGGCTATCCCATTTTGCGTCGTAGTGTGCCCTGCGCATGGCGTCTTGCTTGGGATATACTTTGCTCTTGTTGTTGCTCTTACTTTGAAAACCCATTTCCATTTTATTGCTCCTTGCGTAGTAAAATAATCCTATTAGTATTGGTGCCTAACTTACCGTTAGTTACGCCCCAACAGTTCGCGGTTTTTGTGAACACCTGCGAATTGACCATGACGCCTAGCCGCTCGAACGGCAAGCTTTTTGTTGCCTGCCACACCAGGCGCTCCAGCAGCACCTTGCCGTTCCGCACCTCGCCTACCTCGAACGCGACATGGCCGCCGGGTCGCAGGATGCGCGCCTGCTCTGCCAGCACCTCCCCCACCATGGCGGTCCATGCTTCCTCGGTGCGGTGCATCGCAATGTCCACTCCGCTCACGTCAATGCCGGCGAACCAGCAGCGCAACCAGTTGTCCGTCGCATACTGCACAATATCGAGAAAGGGCGGCGACGTGACCACCAGTGCCACCGAACCGTCCGCGATGGCCGGGGTGCTTTGCGCCGGGCCGACTGTCAATGTGTGTGGCGGGTGTGCGGGCATTCGGCCGTCGGACAGTAAGGTCCGCGTCTTTTTGATGATGATCGCTGTCACGTCACGCGGCGGCGGCGACACCCCAAGTTTCTCGTTGATCTTGAGTTGCGCTTTGACCGACACCGCCTGATTGGGCGGCATGGAGCGGCCCGAGAAGAAGCCGGGCGAATGACCGGACAACCGGTTGATGGCGACCATCCTTATCCAATCGACCACCGGGTCCGGCTTGGCGTCCGCCAACGGCGCTTCCCGCTCAATCCATTTCTTGAGAGCCGACAGATGGGCCAAGGTTTGTGGGTGATAGAATGCGAGTAATTCGTCGGGTTGCTCGCCATGATCGTCCCACGGAATGCTCCTAAGCCGTTCAGCCACTTGTGCCGCCGTTGGCGGATTGAGTCTGGGCCGGGTCAACAAGGTGGACAGCGGGTTGATGTCGTTTCCTGCCGGTCGCCTGCCCATGAGCGCCGCCTGCACCGGCGTAGTGCCCCGGCCCATGAACGGGTCGAACACTGTGTCGCCGGGCCGCGTCAACTGCCGGATGAAGAACTCGGGCAGTTGCGCCTTGAAGCAAGCGCGGTAGCTCACTTCGTGCAGCGAGTGCGCCTGCCGTTGGCCCGCTGTCCAAAACTCGTTGACGTAATACGGAATGCCATCGGCGCGTTCGACAATGGTGCGGTCGCCAAAGTCGGAGAAGCCCTCAAGATGTTCCACAATATCAGTCATGGCACCCCCCACTGATCGGCCATGGCGGCGGCAATGCCGGGAAAGAACCGGCTACGCTCTTTCCAGCGGTCGGGGCCGGGACTCATTTGGTGCACGCGCTGTTCGCGGCCTTCGACGATATCTGTAGGGTTGAGCGGTGGAAGGTTCCGCAGCCACAAGCAGGTGCGCTTGGTCTCCCCATGGCCAAACTGCCACGGCTGCACCGATTGGACGGGTTCCTGATAGTTCGGAATGCGGACCTTGGCATACTTGTGCATAACGGGGTTCTCCACGGCCACCCTTGGCACAGGCGCGTTCCAGAAGGCCCCGAACAGCGCAGCGCCCTCGTCCAGTTCCGCCCACATGGCGTCCAGCGACCGGTTGGCCGGCGGTTCATGCAGCCACCGCACGCCCGAATTGCACAGCCGCGTGCAAGGTGGGTGGGCAATAAGTAAATCCCATCGGTCGGGCTTCAGCAGAGTGCGTGCATCGCCCTGAATATGCCGGTTACTGCCTCGTTCGTCGGGCAGCAGATCGCAGGACCAGGCATCATGCCCGCGTGCAAGGAAGGCGTCCCGCACGGTGCCGCTGAACTCGCAGGCGATGAGAACGCGCATGGGTTTAGTATCCCTACTTGAGATTGCCACCGGCTCTGAAAATATCGCCGGAGTAGGTGTAGGTGCCGATA
>QLUC01000032.1 GCA_018725275.1 Bacillota bacterium
GGTCGATATGACCAATCGTACCTACGTTTACATGTGGCTTGTTGCGCTCAAATTTCTTCTTTGCCATCTTCGTAACCTCCCAACTAACGTTTTAAAATAGCTTCACTGACTGACTTTGGAACCTCTTCGTAAGCGGCGAATTCCATGGTGTAGTTACCGCGGCCCTGGGTCCGCGAGCGCAGGTCAGTAGCATAGCCAAACATTTCGGCCAGAGGCACTGCTCCCCGCACTATTTGCGCACCGCTACGCGCTTCGATACCCTCGATGCGACCGCGGCGCGAGGTAATGTCGCCCAAGACATCTCCCATATACTCTTCACCAACCACCACTTCAACCTTCATGACCGGCTCGAGCAGCACTGGATTAGACTTGGCCATGGCGCTCTTAAAAGACATCGAGGCGGCAATCTTAAAGGCCATTTCCGAGGAGTCGACATCATGGTAGCTGCCGTCGTAGAGTGTCGCCTTGAGGTCCACCACCGGATAACCGGCCAAAATACCGCTCTGCAGAGCTTCTTCGATGCCGTCGTTGATGGCGTTCCAGTACTCTCTGGGGACCGACCCACCCACAACCTTGCTCTCAAACTGGTAACCGGAGGCGGGGGGCAGGGGCTCAAACTCCACCCACACATGGCCAAACTGTCCGCGACCACCGCTTTGCCGCACAAAACGCCCTTCGGAGCGCACCGTGTTGCGGAAAGCCTCACGATAAGCAACCTGCGGCCTGCCGACGGTACAACCCACCTTGAACTCGCGTTTCAATCTGTCCACAATGATGTCTAGGTGCAGCTCGCCCATGCCGTGAATGATGGTTTGTCCGGTCTCGGCATCGGTGTTCATGCGGAAGGTCGGGTCTTCTTCGGCCAGACGCATGAGGGCGGCCCCTAGTTTGTCTTGATCAGCCTTGGTGTTCGGCTCAATGCTCTGCGCAATCACCGGCTGGGGGAACTTAATCGACTCCAAAATGAGTTGGTGGGCATCGTCACAGAGAGTGTCACCGGTCGTCGTGTCCTTGAGCCCTACCACGGCGGCGATGTCGCCGGCGAATACTTCGCTGATTTCCTCGCGGTGGTTAGCATGCATTCTGAGCACTCTACCCACTCTCTCGCGCTTACCCTTGGTGGAATTGTAGACATAGCTGCCCGCGGCGAGCCTTCCCGAGTAGACCCTAAAGTAAGCCAGTTTGCCCACATAGGGGTCAGAGACAATCTTAAAGGCTAAAGCCGAAAAAGGTGCGGTATCACTTACTTCCCGGGTGACCTCATCTTCCGTGCGCGGGACAATGCCAACCACCGGAGGCAAATCAAGCGGCGAGGGCAGGTAGTCCACGACGGCATCAAGCAGGTTTTGTACGCCCTTGTTGCGATAACTAGAGCCGACCAGCACCGGAATGATGGCGCCGGAGAGCACGGCTTTGCGTAGGGACGCTTTCACCTCAGCGGGGGTTATTTCCTCGCCCTCTAGATAACGGAGCATAAACTCCTCATCGTGCAAGGCGACGTTCTCGACTAGCTCATGGCGAGCCGCCCGAACTGCCCCGAGCATGTCCGCGGGGACTTCCCGCTCTTCTACTTCCTTGCCCTCATCATCTAGATAGATGATAGCCAACTCGCGGACGAGATCGACCATGCCCTTAAAGGTATCTTCGGTGCCGATGGGCAGCTGGATGGGAATGGCTGTCGCCCCTAATCTCTCCCTCATCATAGACACTACCCGTTCAAAATTGGCCCCGAGGGTGTCCATTTTGTTCACATAGGCTATGCGCGGCACGCGATACTTATCAGCCTGTCTCCAGACCGTTTCGGACTGGGGTTCTACGCCGCCCTTGGCGCAAAACACGGCCACGGCCCCATCTAGAATGCGCAGACTGCGCTCAACTTCGACTGTAAAGTCCACGTGCCCGGGCGTATCGATAATATTGACTTGAAAACCGCGCCATCGACAGGTGGTGGCCGCCGAGGTAATGGTGATTCCTCGCTCCTGCTCTTGGATCATCCAGTCCATCGTCGCAGCGCCTTCGTGTACTTCCCCGAGCTTGTGAGTTCGGCCGGTATAAAACAAAATGCGCTCTGTCGTCGTTGTCTTGCCAGCATCAATGTGCGCCATTATGCCAATGTTCCTGATATTAGCCAATGTAATCTCTCTCGGCATGACAGTCCCTCCCTTCTGACGCAATGTCGATTAATTTCTTACCACCGGTAATGCGCAAAGGCCTTGTTAGCCTCGGCCATCTTATGCGTATCCTCACGCTTTTTAATGGCAGCACCCATGCCCTGGGCCGCGTCAAAAATTTCTCCGGCCAGGCGCTCTTCCATAGTCTTTTCCCCTCTCGCCCGCGAATATTGGACCACCCAACGGATGGACAACATCTTCTGGCGCTCAGGAGCCACTTCAACCGGCACTTGGTAGGTAGCACCACCGACACGGCGCGGTTTGACCTCGACTAGGGGCGAGACGTTCTTGATTGCGGCTTCGAAGACTTCCATGGCGGGTTTACCGGTCTTCTCGCGCACTCGCTCCATGGCATCATAGAAGATACCTTGGGCGATGCCACGCTTGCCATCATACATTAGTTTGTTAATGAAGCGAGTGACGAACTTGCTGTTGTAAATCGGATCAGGCAAGACATCACGCTTCGGAACCGGACCTTTTCTTGGCATATTTTTTCCCTCCTTCACAACAATGTGTTACTCGCTTGCTAAGCACTAGCAAGCGCAGGGCGACTATTTCTTACCACCCTTAGCCTTGGCCTGAACGGCCTGTTTGCCACGCTTGGCGCCATACTTAGAGCGTCCCTGACCGCGGTTTTGTACTCCGCCGGCGTCAAGAGTGCCGCGCACGATGTGGTAACGCACACCGGGCAGGTCTTTCACGCGACCGCCGCGCACTAGGACTGAGGAATGCTCCTGCAAGTTGTGACCAATGCCTGGAATGTAGGCAGTGACCTCAAGACCATTGGTGAGACGAACTCTGGCAATTTTGCGAATGGCAGAGTTTGGCTTCTTGGGGTTCATGGTCTTTACTTGGACACAGACGCCGCGCCTCTGCGGACAACTCTGCAAATGAGCAGACTTCGACTTCTTTTCTAGCACTTGACGACCTTGGCGCACTAATTGACTGATTGTGGGCATACATGCACCTCCTTCCATTATGGTTGAGCAATAGGGCATAAGTCCCCTGCCGCATCACACGGCAGGGTCCTGTTACCAACGATAGTATCAAAACGACACACTAAATGATTATACGCCCTGCAACTATCTGTGTCAACCGAAAAATCCAGCAACCCCAAGCTAATCTGTCATTACTATTCATTGACAGTAACGCGCTCCTGGGCGGCATGTTCCTTTTCTTGGTTGGCCACCACCACATTGATGTTGCGATAGCGGCTCATGCCGGTACCGGCGGGGATCAGTTTGCCGATGATGACGTTTTCTTTAAGACCAAGCAAGGGATCAATCTTGCCCTTGATGGCGGCATCGGTCAACACCTTGGTAGTCTCCTGGAAAGAAGCCGCCGACAAGAAGGAATCCGTGGCGAGTGAGGCCTTGGTAATGCCGAGGAGCACCGGCCTGGCCACCGCAGGATCGCCGCCTTCCATGAGGATGCGAGTGTTTGCCTCTTCAAAATCAAAGACATCAATGAGGCCACCCGGCAGGAGAAGGGTATCGCCGGAGTCTTCAATTTTGACCTTGCGCAGGATTTGTCGCACTATCACTTCGACATGCTTGTCGTTTATTTCGACACCCTGAGTGCGATAGACTTTTTGCACTTCCTTGAGGATATACCCCTGCACAGCGCGCATGCCCTTAATTGCCAGCAGGTCGGAGGGATTGATTGGCCCATCGGTCAACTCATAGCCCGACTCCACCCATGCGCCCTCCTGCACCCGCAAACGCGAGCCATAGGGGATGGGGTAGCTCTTTATCTCGCCTTCAAGACCGCGGATTTCGATCTCACGGCTCTTCTTTGTTTCTACGAAGTGCACCGTGCCATCTATTTCGCTGATAATGGCTTGCCCCTTCGGACGCCTCGCCTCGAACAGCTCTTCAACGCGGGGCAGACCCTGGGTAATATCATCAGTGCCGGCGACGCCACCGGTATGGAAGGTGCGCATGGTCAACTGTGTGCCCGGCTCACCGATAGACTGCGCGGCAATGATACCGATGGCCTCGCCAATCTCCACCATGCCGCCGGTAGCCAAGTTGCGCCCATAGCACTTGATGCAAATGCCATAGCGACTCTTGCAAGTCAAGACGCTCCGAATATGCACTTGTTTGATGAGTCCCTCGGTGAGCGCTTGACCGGCGCGCACCGCTTCACCGCGTTGAACGAGAATCCTTTGTTCCGGCGTGGACCGGAAAACCGTGTACTGGGTCCCATCCTTGGCGGTGATGGTCAGTTTGTCGTCATCGATACTCGCCACCGTACCGGCCTGAGTCGCCACGGCCACGCCGTAATTTACAATTTCTGCCGCGTCGTCGTCATCGATGAGTTCGCCTTCCCGCACGATAATCGGAGGCTCAGCCACAAAAGTTCCCGTCACAGCGTGGCGATGGGGCACGGCCTCTACGTTGGCCACCGCCATCCTGCCGATGATGCGATCGGCAAGGTTCACAATGGTTTGTTTGCCGTCCTTGATGGCATCCACTACAATGCCCATGGTGGTGCCACAATCTGCCTCGCGGACAATGACATCTTGGGCGACATCCACGAGGCGTCGCGTCAGGTAGCCCGAATCCGCAGTGCGGATGGCGGTGTCGGCCGAACCTTTGCGCGCGCCATGAGTTGAGGTGAAGTACTCAATAACCGTGAGCCCTTCGCGGAAATTAGATTTAACCGGCAGTTCGATAATGCGCCCGAGCGGGTCGCTCATCAAGCCGCGCATACCTCCGAGCTGCGTGATTTGACTCATATTGCCGCGTGCCCCGGAATCAACCATCATGAACATCGGGTTGAAGGTGGGCATCGCCTCGAGCAGTGCTTTTTGTACCTTGCCTGAGGTTTCACTCCAAATGGCGATAACGCTCTGGTATTTTTCGTCAGCACTCATGATGCCGCGGTTAAATGCCCGCTCGATCTTCGCCACTTGCTCTTCGGCTTGACGCACGATTTCTTTCTTTTGGGGAGGAATGATCACGTCCGAGATGGCGATGCTTATACCTGACTTCGTGGCATATTCAAACCCCAGTACTTTAATCTTATCGAGGACATCGGTCGTCACCGCATTGCCATGCCTGCGGTAGCATCTATCAACGATGTTGCGCATCACCTTTAGAGTGACGAGGTCGCTCATCTCTAGGTCGCAGGCCCGGTTCGGGTCGCGGCGGTCGACAAAGCCTAGGTCCTGCGGAATGGCCTCATTAAACATGATGCGGCCGATGGTGGCGTCTATTCTCCGGCGGACTGCGGTGCCGTCAAGAGCCTGGCGTTTGCGACGCACCTTGATGGGGGCATTGATGGCAATGACGCCTTCTTGGTAGGCCATAAGGGCTTCCTCGTCGCTGGCAAAGACTTTGCCCGCACCTTTGGCATCGGGGTCAAGACTCGTCAGGTAGTAACAGCCGAGGACCATGTCCTTCGTCGGGGTGACGACGGGTTTGCCGTCCTTGGGGTTTAAGAGATTGTTAGATGATAAGAGTAACAAGCGGGCCTCAGCTTGCGCCTCTGCCGACAGCGGCACATGCACCGCCATTTGGTCGCCATCAAAGTCAGCATTATAGGCAGCACACACCAGCGGATGCAGCTTAATGGCGCGCCCCTCAACGAGGACAGGCTCAAAAGCTTGAATGCCCAGGCGGTGCAAGGTCGGAGCGCGATTAAGGAGCACGGGGTGGTCTTCGATAACTTCTTCTAGGACATCCCAGACCTCTTCGCTGACCCTCTCCACTTTGCGCTTGGCGCTCTTGATGTTTTGGGCAAAGCCCTCAGCCACGAGTTGTTTCATGACAAATGGCTTAAAGAGCTCAAGCGCCATCTCTTTCGGCAAACCGCACTCGTAGAGTTTGAGTTCGGGGCCGGCGACAATGACCGAGCGTCCGGAGTAGTCCACGCGCTTGCCCAAGAGGTTCTGCCGAAAACGTCCCTGCTTGCCCTTGAGCATATCACTGAGCGACTTTAAGGGACGATTGCCGGGTCCGGTCACCGGCCTGCCGCGGCGGCCGTTGTCGATTAAAGCATCTACCGCTTCTTGCAGCATGCGCTTTTCATTGCGCACGATGATGTCGGGGGCGCCAAGCTCTAACAGTCGCTTCAAGCGATTGTTCCTATTGATGACCCGCCGGTACAGATCGTTTAAGTCACAGGTGGCAAATCGTCCGCCATCTAGTTGCACCATGGGGCGCAAATCCGGCGGAATGACCGGCACGACGTCAAAGATCATCCACTCCGGCCTATTGCCGGATTTGCGAAAGGCCTCGGCGACTTCAAGGCGCCTGATAGCTCGGATGCGCCTTTGCCCGGTGGCTTCTAGCAGTTCCGCCCTTAACTCGCGCGACATGGCTTCTAAATCGATGCTCGTCAGGAGCTCACGAATGGCCTCGGCACCCATGCCGGCGCGAAAGGAGTGGCCATAGCGCTCACGGGATTCGCGATACTCGCTCTCGGTCAAGATCTGCTGGTCACTTAAAGCAGTCTCACCTTTTTCGAGCACCACATAGGACGCAAAGTAGAGGACCTTCTCGAGGAGGCGCGGCGACATATCGAGGATGAGACCCATGCGACTGGGTATGCCCTTGAAGTACCAGATATGCGATACCGGAGCCGCCAACTCTATATGCCCCATGCGCTCGCGGCGCACCTTGCTGCGAGTTACTTCGACGCCACAGCGATCACAAATAATGCCCTTGTAACGCACGCGCTTGTACTTGCCACAATTGCATTCCCAATCCTTGGTCGGACCAAAGATTTTCTCGCAGAAGAGCCCCTCCCTTTCGGGCTTAAGGGTGCGATAGTTGATGGTCTCAGGCTTCTTGACTTCACCCTTAGACCATTCTCTGATCTGATTGGGCGACGCTAGACTAATGCTTATGGAATCAAACTCGTTCACATCCAGCAAAATGGTCGCTCCCTTCCCGTAAATTTGCAGAAAGTACCGATGATCGTCCCCTAAGAACGCTTCTTAGTTTTTGGAGCACTGACCGGAGGGGCACTCTTGGCAAATGGTGCTAATTTTTTGCGCAACAGTGTCGCTAGGTCCTCCTCGTCGTCATCGTCGTCAGTCTCCACTTCTGCGAATGCTTTCTCAGGCACCAAAATGACCTCCGCGTCCTCTATCTCTTCTAGCTCTACTTGCTGTCCCGTGGGCAAAGCCTCAATGCTCAAATCGATATCTATGATGTCCTCGTCCTCCTCCGTTATGTCAAGAGCTACTTCCTTGGCGGGAACAGCGACCGCGGGCTGAGCGCGACGGCGCCTGACCTCGACATAGTCTTCGTCACCCTCTATATTTAGCTTCAGTTCACGTACAGTCTCGTTGATATCATCGTCTAAATCACGCATTTCAATCTCTTGTTTGTCCTTGTTGAGAACCTTGACATTCATGCCCAGACTCTGCAACTCCTTAATAAGCACTTTGAAAGACTCAGGCACGCCCGGCTCGGGAATGTTCTCGCCCTTGACAATGGCCTCATAGGTCTTCACCCTACCCACCACATCGTCAGATTTAACGGTGAGCAGTTCCTGCAAGGTGTAGGCGGCCCCATATGCTTCGAGCGCCCAGACTTCCATTTCACCAAAGCGCTGGCCACCAAATTGGGCCTTGCCACCAAGTGGTTGCTGGGTCACTAGACTGTAGGGACCGGTGGAACGAGCATGAATTTTATCGTCCACCAAGTGGAAGAGCTTGAGCATATACACATACCCAACCGCCACGGGGTTATCAAACTGCTCGCCCGTGCGCCCGTCATACACTGTGGTCTTGCCATCTTTTCTAAGCCCCGCCTTCTGCAAGAGCTCCTCGATATTATGCTCCTTCGCCCCATCAAAGACAGGAGTGGCGCAGTGCAAACCGAGAGCCTTAGCGGCCATGCCGAGGTGCATCTCCAGCGCTTGCCCGATATTCATGCGGCTTGGCACCCCAAGTGGGTTGAGAACGATATCCACCGCGCGGCCATCCGGCAAGAAGGGCATATCTTCGTCCGGTAAGATGCGCGAGATGACGCCCTTATTGCCATGGCGCCCGGCCATTTTGTCACCCTCAGAAATCTTGCGTTTCTGAGCAACATAGACGCGCACCAACATGTTTACTCCCGGGGCCAGTTCGTCCTTGTTGTCCCGCGAAAACACTTTTACATCTACCACTCGCCCCGATTCCCCATGGGGAACGCGGGCTGAGGTGTCACGCACTTCGCGGGCCTTCTCACCGAAAATAGCGCGGAGCAGGCGTTCCTCGGCGGTAAGCTCGGTTTCGCCCTTGGGGGTGACCTTGCCCACTAAGATATCCCCCGTGCGCACCTCGGCGCCAATGCGCACAATGCCACGCTCATCTAAATCGCGCACCATGTCTTCACCGACATTGGGAATATCAGCAGTAATTTCCTCGGGACCAAGCTTGGTGTCGCGCGCCTCGGCCTCATATTCCTCAATGTGGATAGAAGTGAAGACGTCCTCGCGCACGACGCGCTCGCTGATCAAAATAGCATCCTCAAAGTTGTATCCGCCCCAAGGCATGACCGCACAGAGGACATTACGCCCGAGGGCTATCTCACCCATGTCTGTCGCGGGGCCATCGGCAATGGCTTCACCCACGTGCAGGACTTGTCCTTTTTTGACAATGGGCTTTTGACTGATACAGGTGCCCTGGTTAGACCGCACAAATTTCATCAATTTGTAGGTATCGATGCTGCCGTCCTCGGCCTCTACCGCCACGCTCTTAGCCGAAACCCGGACCACCGTACCGCCCCGGCGCGCTAGAACCACCGAGCCCGAGTCAATGGCCGCCTTAAACTCCATGCCGGTGCCGACTAAGGGCGCTTCCGGCCGGAGGAGCGGCACTGCCTGTTTCATCATATTGGCACCCATGAGTGCGCGGCCCGCTTCATCATGCTCTAAGAAGGGAATGAGAATAGTCGGTACGCTAAACACTTGCTTGGGAGAGACGTCCATATAATCCACCTCGGCGACCGGCACAACCCTAATTTGCGTGCGATGACGAACCGTGGTGCGCTCCTTGACAAAGCGCGACGCCCCTGTTTTGAACTCATCTGCCGGCTCAATTTCGGCATTGGCCTGGGCTATGACAAACTCGTCCTCCTCATCGGCGGTGAGGTAATCTAATTCTGCCGTGACAAAGGTCTTGTCCCCGACCGTCTTCACCGTGCGATAAGGGGTCTCGATAAAACCATACTTATTGACCCGCGCAAATGTCGAGAGATTGCCGATGAGACCGACGTTCGGCCCTTCTGGCGTTTCGATGGGGCAAATGCGGCCATAGTGGGAGAAATGCACGTCGCGCACCTCCACCCCGGCGCGCTCCCGGCTCAAACCACCCGGTCCCAGCGCGCTGAGACGGCGCTTATGCGCGAGCTCCGCTAGGGGGTTGGTCTGATCCATGAACTGCGAAAGCTGGCTAGACCCAAAAAACTCCTTAATCGAGGCCACTACGGGGCGGATATTAATCAGCGCCTGGGGAGTGATGACGTCGACATCTTGAATGGTCATCCGCTCCTTGACCACTCGCTCCATGCGGGAGAGGCCGATGCGGAAGGCGTTCTGCAAGAGCTCACCCACCGAGCGCAAGCGGCGGTTACCGAGATGATCGATATCGTCGACCTTGCCCAACCCTTCAAGTAAGCACAATAGGTAGTTGACGGCACTGTAGACATCGTCGCGGGTGAGATGTTTTTCCCTGGGCAAGGTGTAGCGGCGCGTCAGCACAATTTCTTTGGCCTGACGCCGTTCCTCGATGCTCACGTGAAGGTCGCTTAGAGTCCCGTCCTCGATGGCCCTAGTAAGGACACTGATTTCGGCTTCTTCGAGCACGGTAGCAGCTGCGAATAGAACGCGACCGTCAGTCGCCACAACCGGGGCGGCGAGGCGCTTGCCGCGCACAAGTTGCGCCCAGTCGACACGACGCAGGCCGTTGCCCATGATGAGCACTAGCGACCGCGCTTCAGCCTCAAGAGTCGCTCTTTCTACCAGCAACTCGTTCACGCCCGCCTGTTCGAGCCGTTCGGCAATTTCTCGGGAGATCTTCTGCCCTTTTTCTACGAGCACTTCGCCTGCGGCAATCAGCACCTCGCCCCTGGCCAGATGCCCACGAGAAATAGACTCTGCCTCGGGCTGGTACAGAGTTTCTTTGGCGATAATGGTCTCTCCGGCCTCACGGTTGATGATGCGCCGACGCAGAGAGAGTTTCTTATTAAGTTTGTAACGACCGACATGCGCCAGGTCGTAACGGCGCGGATCAAAAAAGAGAGAATTTAAGAGCGACTTAGCACTGTCTACGGTAGGCGGCTCACCGGGGCGTAGCCGCTTATAAATCTCAAGCAGGCCCTCTTGCATATTCTCGGTGCTATCGCGATCAAAAGTAGGGGTCAAACGTGCTTGTTCGCCAAACTTAGCGAGAATCTCGTGCTTTTGCCCGCAACCGAGAGCTCTAAGCAGGACCGTCACCGGTATTTTGCGCGTGCGGTCGACCCTCGCCCAGACCACGTCATTAGTATCGGTCTCCATTTCAAGCCAAGCACCGCGATTGGGGATAAGGGTAGAGGTGTAAACCTTGTGCCCCAAGTTGTCGAGAGCGTCATGGTAGTATGCTCCGGGGGAGCGCACCAATTGGCTGACCACAACACGCTCCGCACCATTATAGACAATGGTGCCATTCTCAGTCATGAGCGGAAAATCTCCCATGAAGACTTCCTGTTCCTTGACCTCGCCAGTCTCTTTATTCACCAGTCGCACTTTGACCCTGAGCGGTGCCGAATAAGTCGAATCCTTCTCCTTGGCCTCATCGATAGTGTACTTGGGTTCACCAAACTGATGCTCGAGAAACTCAAGCACCAGGTTGCCGGTGAAATCTTGAATAGGGGAAATGTCCCGAAACGTTTCCGCTAATCCTTCGTTGACAAACCAATCAAAAGACTGCTTCTGGATTTCAATGAGGTTCGGCACCTGCAAGACCTCATTGATGTGGCCAAAACGGAGGCGTTTGCGTTTGCATTCCGCTATGGGTTTAACCATCAATGCTTCACCCCTAACGAGTATTCCTTGCGCTTAGCAAGCCCAAAAACCAAAAAGGGTACAAAACCCCCTTGGTTATGCTACCAAGCTATTCTATCCGCTTAGAGACCTGTTATACCTAATTTTGGTGTAAACATCGTCTCTTCGTGACAATATAAAATGCTATCATAACGGACCACCTGGCGTCAAGGATAAAAAAACTCGCCGTAGCGAGTTTTTTTATGGCGACGAACTACTTTACGTCTACGCCGGCACCGGCCTCAACCAACTTAGCTTTAATCTTAGCGGCTTCTTCCTTGCTGACCTTTTCCTTCACAGGCTTTGGTGCTCCGTCAACCAATGCCTTGGCCTCAACTAGACCAAGTCCGGTTACCTCACGCACTACCTTGATTACGTTAATCTTCTTCTCACCGGCAGAGGTGAGAATAACGTCGAACTCGGTCTGCTCTTCTACGGGCTCAGCGACAGCAGCTACACCGGCTGCTGGGGCGGCCATCGCCATAGGTGCGGCGGCTGTAACGCCAAACTCTGTTTCCAGAGCCTTGACCAATTCAGATAGCTCGAGAACGGTCATGTTCTTAATTAGCTCGATAATTTGTGCTTTACTCATCAATTTCACCTCCTTAAAAGGCATCGCCAAATCTTCTATTGGGCTTCCCTTTGTTGGCGGACCGCATCCACGGCGTAGGCCAACTTCCGGAGAGGACCATGCAGTACATTAACCAAGCCAGCCAGAGGAGCTTGGATCGTACCAACGACGCGCCCGAGCATAATATCGCGCGGAGGCAATTCCGCAAGTACGATAACGCCATTGGCATCAATGGCCTTGCCACCGAGGATACCGCCCTTGATCTCGAGCAATTTGTTGGCCTTAATCCAGGCCGTTAACACCTTAGCCGGCGCTACCGGGTCATTGCAAAGAGCAATAGCCGTAGGACCTTCTAAGTAGCCGGCGAGACCGACAATCCCCGCTTCGTCTGCGGCACGCTTCAAGAGAGTATTCTTGACCACACGGTACTCAATGCCCGCTTTACGCAGCTTAGCCCTGAGGTCAGTGTCCTTGATGACGCTGATACCGCGGTAGTTGGTGAGGACTGCCCCCTTGCTCCGTTGCAGCACCTCGACTAACTCCTGTACTACTAGTTGTTTTTCATCACGAGTGCCCATTATTTAACACCTCCTTTGGAGGATAATCCAAATAAAAACATGCCTTTCCGCAGAGGAAAGGCATGCCCAATAAACATGAGCAGACTTTACCTCGGTAGGCCGCTTGCGCGTTTAAGCATTGCACCTACTGTCTACGGCGATTAACATTGCGATTGTAGCACGCGGGCGGAGAGCTGTCAACTGGTCTTCCCCGCCTTATTGGGCGGCGCTATCTCCGGTTGAGGCCTTGAGAGCATTGACGCGTACCCCTGGCCCCATCGTGGTAGAAACAGTCACCGTGCGCACATAGATGCCCTTGGCTGCGCTCGGCTTGGCCTTCATGAGGGCTTCCATCAAAGCGGAGAAGTTGCCAAGGAGCTTTTCGGCCGGGAATGATACCTTGCCTAGCGGGGCGTGCACGATACCGGCCTTGTCAACCCGGTACTCAATCTTACCCGCCTTGACCTCTTGGATGGCCTTAGACACATCGAAGGTCACGGTGCCTACTTTTGGATTGGGCATGAGACCCTTAGGCCCGAGGATTCTACCCAGGCGACCTACCTGCCCCATGATGTCCGGAGTGGCGATGGCTACGTCAAAATCGACCCAGCCTTCATTTTGAATTTTGGCGATCAGGTCCTCGGCGCCGACAAAGTCTGCCCCGGCCTGCTCGGCCTCTCTAGCCTTATCTCCCTTGGCGAACACGATGACCCTGACCGTCTTGCCGGTACCATGCGGTAGCACGACCGCGCCACGCACTTGCTGGTCAGCATGTTTGGGGTTTACGCCTAGACGCACGGCGACTTCGACGCTCTCGTCGAACTTCGCGGTGGCCGTCTTCTTGGCGAGGTCCATCGCCTGAGCGGGCTCATAGTAGAAATTGCGGTCTACTAGTTTGGCCGCCTCTAAATACTTCTTGCCTTTTTTGGCCATTGTTCGCACCTCCAGTGGTAATAGCGGGAATAACCCTCCCACGCGGGTAATTTAGTCGACTACTTCGATGCCCATGCTGCGGGCAGTGCCCATAATCATGCGCATAGCCGACTCGACAGAAGCGGCATTGAGATCGGGCATTTTTTGCACGGCAATCTCTTGCACCTTGGCCCGGCTCACTTTGCCAACTTTCTTCTTGTTGGGTTCACCGGAACCGGATTCAACTCCGATGGCCTTCTTTAAGAGGATGGCGGCGGGGGGAGTCTTCAATATAAATGTAAAAGACCTATCTTGATAGACAGAGACCTCTACCGGAATAATGAATCCCACCTGCGATGCGGTGCGTTCGTTAAATTCTTTGACAAAGCCCATGATATTAATGCCAGCTTGACCCAGGGCAGGTCCAACCGGTGGAGCGGGCGTTGCTTTGCCACCGGGAATTTGTAGTTTGACAACTTTAACAAGTTTTTTAGCCAACTAGATCCACCTCCCTTTCCCTAAAACGGTACTATAATTTCTGAACTTGGGTAAAGTTCAGTTCCACAGGTGTTTCGCGATTAAACAATGTCACCCATACTTTAAGCTTCTGTTTGTCGGCCATGATCTCTTCGACCTTGCCCACCAAACCTTGGAATGGGCCATCGACGATGCGCACCGACTCTCCTTCGGCAAAGTCAACGCGAATGCGCGGCTCCTCCACACCCATAGAGCGCAAGATAGCCTTGACCTCGCTGTCTTCCAGAGGAATAGGGCGGGTGCCCGTACCAACGAAGCCAGTGACGCCAGGGGTGTTGCGCACTACGTACCAAGAGTCATCAGTGACAACCATTTCAACGATAACATACCCGGGGAAGACTTTCTTCTTGACGAGTTTCTTCTTGCCATCACGGCCAGTTTCCAGCTCATCCTCCATAGGCACTAAAACACGGAAAATCTTGTCCTCCATTTCCATGGATTGGACGCGCTTTTCCAAGTTGGTTTTCACTTTGTTTTCGTACCCTGAATAAGTGTGCACCACGAACCATTTCTTTTCCATTAGCTAAATACCCAACAACCGCCTGATTATAACCCCGAAGGCCGCATCAGTTAAGGCCGTTAAGGCTGCCACAAAGAAAACGGCAAACACAACCACGATCGTGTAGTTGATCGTCTGCCTTTTTGAAGGCCAAGCCACTTTGCGCATTTCTTGGCGAACCTCGCGCAAGAATTTAGAGAGCTGAAGATATTTCTCCCGCAAGAATTGTACAAACTTCACACTATCACCTACTTAGTTTCGCGGTGAGCAGTATGAGCTTTGCAGAAACTGCAGTACTTCTTCATTTCTAAGCGCTCAGTGTTGGACTTCTTATTCTTAGTAGTACGGTAGTTGCGTTGCTTACATTCGCCGCAGGCTAACGTAATACCTATGCGCATAAGTTCCACCTCCCTGTAAATTGCCCGCTCTAAAAGACGGCTTACCTTGTTAAGCTATCATATGACTAATGGCCTGTCAAGAAAAACAAGGCATTGCGTAGGGGCACGGCAACCGTGCCCCTACGCTAACTCGCTTCGCTTGGACCGGTTCTAGAGTAACACTTCGGTAACTACGCCGGCGCCCACGGTGCGGCCGCCTTCACGAATGGCGAAGC
>QLUC01000033.1 GCA_018725275.1 Bacillota bacterium
CGGACCGAGAACTGGAGATAATCTCCGAAGTGGTCGCCTTTGATAGCACCGGGGTGGAGATGGAGGCTCTCACGGCAGTGACAGTGGCCGCTCTAACAGTTGTCGATATGTGCAAAGCGGTTGATAAAGGTCTCATGATTAAGGATATCCATCTATTATCTAAGTCCGGTGGGACGAGTGGGGACTTCGTGTGGGGGGATGAATGATGAGAGGTGCGGTCAATGCAGTTTCCATCAGTAAGGACAAGGGCATGCGCAAGTCTCCGCAACCCTTTGTGGATATTGTCTTGGAACATGGGCTCGCGGGGGACGCCCATGGTGGGGTGGGGCATAGGCAGGTGAGTTTATTGGCCCTAGAGAGCATTAAGAAAATGCAGGCCATGGGAATAGACGTGCATCCGGGTGATTTTGCGGAGAACATCACTCTCCATGGGGTTGACCTGGCCAAAGTATCGGTCGGTACACGTTTGTCCCTGGGGGAGGGGGCCATGCTCGAAATAACGCAGTTAGGTAAAGAGTGCCATGAACGATGCGCTATCTACTATCAAGCCGGTGATTGTGTTATGCCGCGTGAGGGCGTATTTGCGAGGGTTTTGCGGGGTGGGCAAGTTAAGGCCGGTGATGAGGTGCTGGTCTGGCCCAAGCTCAGAATCTTGGTCATTACTATGAGCGATCGCTGCTCTCGCCATGAGGCGGTAGACGAAAGCGGTCCGGCCTTGGCGGCGGAACTAGCCCTGACCGGCGCCAGTGTCGCGACTGTCCTCCTCGCTGATGACTATGACGATCTCGTAGAGCTTTTGACAGCAACCTGCGACCAAAATGCGGCGGACATTGTACTGACGACAGGGGGAACCGGCCTCTCCCCGCGTGATGTAACTCCGGAAGCCACGCTTGCTGTAATCGAGAGGGTAGTGCCGGGTATTGCCGAGAACATGCGCGCGCAAAGTCTCAAGGTAACTCAGGCCGCCATGCTCAGCCGGGCCGTAGCGGGCACAAGGAAGAAAACCTTGATCATCAACTTGCCTGGTAGTAAGAAGGGTGCCCTCGAGTGCCTGAGAGTGTTCCTACCCGTCCTGCCGCATGCCTATGAAGTAATGCAGGGGCAGAACACGGATTGTGGCCGACTGCCGCAATAAACCCTCTGCCGGATTAGTTTCTCTGGCGCAGACCATTGGTCTGCGTTTTTTTATTTATTTTTTAAACCTGCAGGAACTTTTGCATCGTCCGAGAATATTGTAGGTGAAGTGTGGCGGATAGTGGCGCTAGGGGGGGGCCAAGGTGATGTTTCTAGGGCAACATGAACACAGTGTTGACGAAAAAGGCAGGTTGTTTTTGCCAGCTAAGTTTCGCGAGCGCTTAGGGACGCCTTTTGTCGTCACTAAGGGCCTCGATAACTGCCTCTTTGTCTACCCCTTGCCCGAGTGGGAGGCAACCGCACAGCGCTTACAAGAAGTCACAACCTCGCGTGGGGATGCTCGTGCCTTCGAACGCCTCTTTTTGGCAGGTGCGGCAGAACTAGAGTGCGATAAGCAGGGGCGTATTAACATCCCCGAGCTGCTCAGACAGCATGCTAAGCTCACCAAGGACGCCGTGATTATCGGGGTTGGACGCAAGATCGAAGTATGGAGCACGGCAACTTGGCGAGAATATTCCAACAATGCTCTCCAGAGCTATGATCAAATTGCCGAAGAGCTGGAAGTTAGACTGTAATGGGTGGGGTGGCGGACATCAAACGGCATGTGCCGGTGTTGCTCGAGGAAGCGGTGAGCGTCCTCGGTGTGGGCGAGGGAGACGTGGTTCTTGATGGCACTTTTGGTCGCGGCGGTCACACCAGGCGATTCCTGCAAGCAGTTGGGCCGCAGGGGTTAGTAGTAGCACTGGATGTGGATGTGGCTGCGGCAGAAGCCGCAGAAGAAATTTGTGCGCCGAATTTCCGGTTTGTACGGCAAAATTTCCGCAATTTAGATGTGGCCCTGCGCAACCTTTCCTTGCCGGTAGTAGACAAAGTATTTTTCGACCTTGGAGTGTCCAGCCCGCAGCTTGACGAGGCTGACCGCGGCTTCTCGTATAAATTTGACGCTGTCCTCGACATGCGCCTCGACCCACTGGCGACGACGAGTGCTAGGACATTGTTAGCTCGGGCCAGTGAGGCCGAGCTCGAAAAAATCTTATGGGAGTACGGCGAGGAGCGTTGGGCCAGACGCATCGCGGCGTTCATCGTGGCCGCGAGGGCTAGGTCGCCCGTAGAGACCACTGCCGAGCTGGTCGAGATCATTAAGGCCGCCATTCCGCGTGAAGTTAGGCAAGCAGAGGATCAGCACCCCGCCCGCCGAACTTTTCAGGCGCTCCGCATAGCTGTCAATGATGAACTTGGCGCACTCCGGGAGGGTCTGAAAAAAGCCCTCGGGGCACTTAAAGTGGGCGGCAGGATGGCATGTATTACCTTTCATTCCCTTGAGGACCGCATCGTCAAGCAATTTTACATGCAGCATGCGCGAGGGTGTATTTGTATAAGGGGCTTGCCTCAGTGCGTATGCGGGCATCATGCTGAGCTCCGGATTGTCACAAAAAAGCCCTTGAGTCCTTCGCCACAGGAATTGGCAGAAAATCCTCGTAGCCGCAGTGCCCACCTGAGGGTGGCAGAAAAATTGCCGGTGTTCTACTAAGATGAGGGAGTGAATAGCTGTGATACCAGTAAGGAAGACTCTTCCCCTTCCGTCGCTGCCCGCTCAGGAGAGGAACAGGACAACTGCTAAGAAGAAAAGACCCAGGGGAGCTCTCAACTTAGTAAAGCGAGCGGTGGTGTTGTTTGGCGTGGTCGGGTTGTTGGCCGCAACCATAGTGCATCGCCATGCCCAAATTGCGGTAGGGGAGCATAGAGTGGCCCGCCTGGTAGCGGAAATCTCCGAGCTGGAAATCCAAAAAACCAGACTGCAGGTTGTGGCGCTTGAGTTATCCTCCTTGCCGCGCATTGAGCGAGTTGCTCGGCAAGAATTGGGAATGGCCAATCCCAAAGAGCCTCAAATTCTCCGGATAGGGGTGCAAGGCGGCAACTAGACAGGGGGGCAGTTCATGGCGATCCCGAGGAGTATGAAGCACAGAATGTTGATCCTGCTAGGGATGTTTCTGTTGCTTAGCGCGAGTTTGGTCCTGCGCCTAGGGTACTTGCAGGTCATTAGGGGGCCCGAACTCAGCAGGTGGGCATTGGCGCAGTGGACGCGGGATGTTTCCGTGTCGCCAAAGCGGGGTGTGATCTATGATCGCCACATGCGTGAGTTAGCCGTTAGTGCTACCGCCGACACAGTGGTCGCCATCCCCAGAAGAATAGAAAATCCAGAAGAGACTGCTGCTAAGTTGGCCGCAGTTCTTGGCATTTCTCCGGAAACAATCTACGGTCGCCTGGTGCGAAATCTAAATCTGGTATACTTAGCCAGGAAAATCCCTGCGGAGCAGGCGCAAGCATTGCGTGCGCTCAACTTGCCGGGCATTGATTTTAAAATAGAAACAAGTCGCGTTTACCCTAATGGTAGATTAGGCAGTCATATTCTCGGTTTCGTCGGGGTAGATAATCAGGGGTTAGCGGGGATTGAGCTAACCTATGATCGCGTCCTCCAGGGGCAGCCCGGTGAGGTAAGAAGCCCTGCCGACGGCAGGAATACTCCTTGGCCCAGAGTGAGCCCAGAATATACCCCGCCTACCCACGGGCAAAGCATAGTGCTGACCATTGATGAAGTGGTGCAGCATATTTTGGAGCGAGAACTTGATGTAGCCATGACTCGTCACCAGGCGTCAGGAGCCCTGGCAGTGGCGATGAACCCTAAAACCGGAGAAATATTGGGCATGGCTAACCGGCCCGATTTTGATCCTAACGACTATAGGCGCTTTCCTGAGAGGCTGTGGCGCAATACCTCGGTCTCCGATAGCTTTGAGCCGGGGTCCACTTTTAAAGTAGTGACGGCAGCGGCAGCTCTGAATGAAGGAGTAGTCACCGAGAGTGACAGGTTTACTTGCACTGGCTTTGCCCTAGTCGCTGGAGTGAGGCTGGCCTGCTGGAGGGCGAGAGGTCATGGCAATCTGAACTTTGCGGAAGTGTTTTGGCAATCCTGCAACCCTAGTTTCGTCAATATCGGCACAAAACTTGGCAGAGAGACGCTTGCGCGTTACATTGATGCATTTGGCTTTGGGCGTCGCACCGGGGTTGATCTCCCCGGAGAAGCGAGGGGCGTTATGTTTAGGCGGATGGGACCGGTTGAGCTGGCCACCACGAGTTTTGGCCAGGGGCCTGCGGTAACGGCGCTTCAGCAAGTGGCCGCCATATCCGCAGCAGTCAATGGTGGAACCTTATTTCGTCCGCGTCTTGTCAGGGAAGTGAGAGGCCAACAGGGTGAAGTAGTAGAAACATTTCTTCCCGAGGCACTAGGGCAAGCTATAACAGCCGAAACCTCCGCGAGGGTACGCAGCCTTCTGGAGGGAGCCGTCGTTTCTGGTTCAGGGAGGAATGCCTTCATTGAAGGCCAGAGAATTGGGGGGAAGACCGGTACCGCCCAAGTGCCCAGGGCAGGTGGAGGGTATTATGACGATCGGTACATTGCTTCCTTTATCGGGATGGCTCCCGCCGATGATCCTTCCATAGTTCTTCTGGTCATCGTAAGGGAGCCAAAAGGTCCGTACGGGTATTTTGGCAGCCAAGTAGCGGCTCCAACTTTTCGGGCCATGATGGCGGACATCTTGCGTTACTTAAACGTCGAGCCCAGGAATGAGGCTATAGGTTTAGCACGGCCGGCGCTGGTTGCGGTGCCGGAACTGCGGGGCTTGACCACCACTGCAGCGCTTGCCCATCTAAGGGACATTGGGTTAAACTTACGCATGGAGAAAGGCGGCAATCGTGTTGTCCTGCAAACACCCCTGCCGGGGGCCATGGTCTCTGTGGGAACTACAGTGATGGTCGAGCTGGGGCAGCCAGGTCCGATGGAGGGGAAGGTCGTTGTGCCGGATGTGCGAGGGCAAGCGATGCGAGTTGCCAGTCTAGAGCTCGCTAACATCGGACTGCGCATTATAGCCACGGGAACAGGCCTTGCCGTTTCGCAAGATCCCTTGCCCGGTGAGTTAGTGGATATTGCTACCGCAGTAAGAGTGGTGTTCCGCCCGTGAAAGAAGGAGTGGACAAGGTGCAATTTAAGGATATTTTATCAGGATGGGTTCTTCTGGCAGAAGGGGGCCACGCCGAGATTTCTGGGGTGACTGACATCGCTCACCTTGTGCAGCCAGGGTTCGTCTTTGTGGCTATCAAGGGAACAAGGGTCGACGGGCATAAGCTGGTCGCGGAGGCCCTGCGGCGCGGTGCGGTGGCGGTGGTGACAACAGAACGTGTGCCCCTCCCCGAGGGCATAGCCTATGCCCTCGTAGGGAACACAAGGGCAGCGTTCGCCCATATGCTATCGGTGTATCACGGGTCGCCATCACAGAGGCTGCGCGTTATAGGCATTACCGGCACTAACGGCAAGACGACGACGGCTTTTCTCATTCAGTCAATACTGCGAGCCGCGGGGTTTAGAGTAGGGTTGATGGGCACCGTCCACATTGACACCGGGCGGAGCATAGAGTCCTCTACCTTGACCACTCCCGATGCCCCATTGTTGTACGGAGCCTTGTCGCGCATGACCGAAAATGCCCTGACCCATGCCGTCATGGAGGTCTCTTCTCATTCATTGGTGCTAGACCGGGTGGATGCTGTCGAATTTGACACGGCGGTTTTCCTCAATTTGACCCAAGATCACCTTGACTTGCACCACACCATGGAGGCGTATTTTCAGGCTAAGGCGCAATTATTCACTTGCTTGGGTAAAAATGCCTCAAAAAGTGGCAAAGCCGCCATCATCAACATAGATGATGAATATGGACAGCGATTAGTTGGCATGACCGGTGGGGCTGTCTTGACCTTCGCCATAGATCAAAATGCGGACTTTGTGGCCAGAGATATCCGCTCCGGTGTGTTCGGGGCCTCCTTTCGGCTAGAAACTCCGGTGGGAGCGTGCGAGATAGAAATACGCACTCCGGGCCGGCACAGCATCTACAACGCCTTAGCGGCCGCAGGAGCGGCGCTTGCCGAGGGGGCCAGCCTTGGTGCCATTGCAGAAGGACTCAACATGCCGGGGGTTCCCGGCCGCATGGAAAAGGTACCAGCAGGGCAGGACTTTGATGTCTTTGTAGACTATGCCCATACCCCTGACGGTCTTCTGAACGTCCTCAAGGCGGCGAGAAGCTTTACCCGTGGCAGGCTCATCATCGTCTTCGGTTGTGGGGGAGACCGCGACAAGGGCAAGCGCCCTATCATGGGAGAGATTGCCGCGCGCCTCGCTGATGTGTCCATTGTTACTTCAGATAATCCGCGTTCCGAGAACCCAGCGCACATTATCGAGGGGGTCCTATCCGGAATAACCGAGGCATCCGCCATAGAAAGGACCATCGTCGAAGCCGATCGCAAACAAGCCATTAAAAGGGCTGTCGCCATGGCCGAAGCAGGGGACGTCATCATCGTGGCCGGCAAAGGGCATGAGAATTATCAGATTTTTTATGACCAGACGATTCACTTTGATGACCGCGAAGAAGCTATGCGGGCCGTGGAGGAACGGCAAAATGTATAATCAATCTCTCGCCATGCTATCACGCCTAGTTGATGGGGAACTTCTCGGGCCGGACATAGATATTTGTGGAGCGGCGGCGGACCATCGACAAGTGACCCCGGGGAATCTGTTCTTTGCTCTGCCCGGCGCCCGTCAGGATGGACATGATTATGTCGCCCAGGCGGTGGCGAATGGTGCGATGGGGGCGGTTGTCTCGCGTCAGGGGGATTATCCCTGCTCAGTGGTGCTGGTGCCGGACACCAAGAAGGCTCTCATTAAAATAGCCACAGCGCGCTTGGTTGGTGGCAGTGCCAAGGTGGTGGCTATAACCGGCAGTGTGGGGAAGACCAGTGTCAAAGAACTGACGGCCGCGGCCCTCATGGGCGTGATGAAGGTCTATCGTAGTCCGGGGAATTTTAACACGGAGGTAGGCCTTCCCCTGAGCGTCCTCAACCATGGCGATGAGGACGTGTTAGTCTTAGAGATGGGCATGCGCGGTCTCGGTCAAATTGCCGCCTTAGCTTTAGTGGCCCCTCCTGATATCGCTATAATTACCAATGTCGGGGAGGCCCACATCGAACTCTTGGGCACGCGGGAAAACATATCGCGAGCCAAGGGAGAGATTTTGCTCGGTATGAAGGCAGGGGGTACGGCCATTCTCTGTCGCGACGATGACTTCTATGACTTTCACCGGCATTTGACGCGCGGTCCCGTTTTATCAGTTGGTTACCACCCTGATGCTGATCTCAGGCTTTCACAGTCGGTGCTTGACGAAGACGGATGCTGTCACTACCTGCTCCAGAGTGGCGCCGAGAGTTTCCCCGTGTATGTCCCCTGGCCCGGGCGGCACAATGCGCTAAATTCTTCTCTGGCCATCGCCGCTGCAGTAGTCCTAGGGGTAGACATTGCCCAGGCAATCGCGGGGATCCAAAGATGTGCCGTCAAGAGCCAGAGGCTCGAAGTTGTTAATTTACCCCAAGGTTACACCTTGATTGATGATACCTACAATGCAAGCCCGACTTCAGTGGTGGCAGCCTTGCATACCTTGGACCATATTGCCAATGGTAGGCGTAGAGTAAGCGTGCTTGGCAGCATGTTTGAGCTTGGGGAGCGCTCTCAGGCTGCTCATCAAGAGGTGGGAGAGGTGGCAGGGGAGCGCTGTGACCTAGTGGTTACTCTCGGAAAAGAGGCCCAAGGCATAGCTAAAGCAACTCGTGCCAAAGGCATTAAGACAGTAGAGTGCGACGAGCCAGAACAGGTCTTGGCGGTGCTACGTGCGGAACTTAGAAGCGGGGATGTCATCTTAGTAAAAGGGTCCCGTGGCATGCAAATGGAACGCATAACCGCTGTTTTGCGCAAAGGAGATGATTAAATGCCGTACTATTATTGGTATGCCTTTGCCATGACTTTCTTCCTGGCCTTGATTTTGGGGAAGGTCGCTATCCCGTTGCTCAGGCTTTTAAAGTTCGGGCAAGTAGTGCGCAGCGACGGGCCGGCCACCCATGCCAAGAAAAAGGGAACACCCACAATGGGAGGAGTTATTTTTTTAGTACCCGCCTTGCTCGTCACCTGGCTATGGGGGATAACTCTTGGTTTTCAATTTTCTTCTCTGGTAGTCACCACCGTGCTGACGTTGGGATTTGCCTTAGTCGGACTCGCCGACGATGCCTTGAAAGCGGTCTTCCGTCGAAGTCTCGGTCTGCTCGCGCGCCAGAAGCTATACTGGTTAGGGGTGCTCTCGGCCGGGGCCTCCCTCGTGCTGTATTACACAGGTCATAGCACCGTCCTCGTCATGCCATTCCTGGGGTGGAGATATGACATCGGTCACCTCTACTGGCCATTCTTGGTCTTCATAGGCATAGGTTTTAGCAATGCTGTAAACCTCACGGATGGCATAGATGCTTTAGCGGGGGGAACAATGCTCATCGCCTCCCTGGCCTATGTGGTGGTGGGTTTAGTCACGGGTGTCCCTGAGGTAGTGTTTTTTGCCCTGGCATTGGCGGGGGGCTTGCTGGCATTTCTCTTTTACAATCGCCACCCGGCTCGAGTATTTATGGGTGATGTTGGGTCCTTGGGTCTTGGCGGGGCCTTGGTGTCGATGGGTACCCTGACCCGCACCGAATTGTTGCTCCCCATAATTGGGGCGGTCTATGTCTGGAGTACGCTTTCGGTGGTAGTGCAGGTTGTCTATTTTCGATTAACCAAGGGGAAGCGTTTTTTTCGCATGGCGCCATTTCACCATGCCTTGGAACTGCGAGGGTGGTCAGAAAGAAAAGTGGTTCTAACGTACTACCTTGTCAGCGCGGTTGCTGCCGCCCTAGGTATTGTCGGGCTGGCGCGAATGGGAGGGTGACCTATGCGCACTAGGAGCGAACACCCAGACTACATCTTGCTTGTCGTCATCCTCATGCTGGTGACCATTGGGGTGGTGATGGTCTATAGCGCCAGTTTCCCACTCTCTTTGTTGCGCTTTGACCACCAATGGCATTTCGTCAGCAGGCAGTTGTTATGGGCTTTGTTTGGTGTTATCGCCATGATAGTTGCTAGTCGCATAAACTATTGGAAGTGGCAACAGCTATCTAATGTGCTTCTGGCAAGCACTTTGCTCCTCCTCCTTTTGGTCTTTGTCCCTGGGATTGGTGTGACGGTGCAAGGTTCAACGCGTTGGATAGGCCTCGGATTTTTTAACATGCAGCCTGCGGAAGTGGCCAAAATTGCTCTGGTGCTGTGGGTTGCCGCTCGGTTAGCCCAGAAGGAACGAACATTGCTCAATTTTTGGCGGGGGACGATCCCAATTATTGTGGTCACCGGAATTATGGCTGCTCTTGTCTTGCGCCAACCAGATTTAAGTACCGCGGTGGTCCTCGTCCTCGGCGCAGGATTCGTCTTGTTTGCAGGTGGACTGCCTTGGGGTCAGATATTGCTCCTCTCGGGCCTGGGGGCATCAGCGCTGTACCTAGGTATAACCAGTGCAGAGTATCGCTTAGCGAGGTTCATGACCTTTCTTGATCCTTGGAAGGACCCAACAGACGCAGGGTACCAGATTATTCAGTCTCTCTACGCCATCGGACTAGGTGGTGTCTTTGGCCGGGGGCTTGGGGCCAGTATCCAAAAACACTTCTTTCTCCCCGATCCGCACAATGACTTTGTTTTTGCCGTCACCAGCGAAGAGTTTGGTTTTTTTGGTGGGGCGCTTCTCATTGCCCTCTTCGCCATGCTGGCGGTGCGCGGGCTTAGAATCGCTATTCGCTCTCCAGACAAATTTGGCGGTTTCTTGGCTACAGGCATAACTGCGATGATCGTTGCTCAGGCCTTCATGAACATTGCCGTGGTCACCGGCTCGGTGCCTGTTACCGGGATCACCTTGCCCTTAGTCAGTTACGGTGGTAGTTCCCTAATTATCGTCATGGGTAGCTTGGGGATCTTATTAAACATCTCGAAATACAGCCGTGAGTGAGGGACGAAAATGATCAAAGTCTTATTTGCCGGTGGCGGTACAGGTGGGCATGTGTATCCCGCGATCGCTTTAGCGAGGGAGCTAATTAAGCGCCACCCTACGGCTGACACATTATTTGTTGGGGCCAAGCGCGGCTTAGAAAATCAGATTGTTCCTAGCGAGGGCTTTAGGCTGACCACCTTGGAAATCACCTCTTTCCCACGGCGACTGTCAATTGAACAGTTGCGAACTGCAAGCCGTGCCTTCTGGGCTCTTGTGGAAGCAAGGCGGATACTCTGCGAGTATCGCCCGGATGTGGTCGTTGGCACAGGCGGATATGCGGCGGGGCCCATGTTACTCGTAGCCGCACTCTATGATTACCCCACCCTAATCCATGAGCAAAATGCTTTTCCTAGCCTGACCAATCGCCTGCTGTCCCGTTTTGTTGATAAAATTGCGGTCAGCCATAGTGCGGCTCTGCCCTTCTTTCCCAAACAAAAAGTGACCGTCACCGGAAATCCTCTGCGCCCAGAAGTTTTGTCTGCAGATGGCAAAAGTGCTCGCTACAAACTTGGCATTTCCCAAGAAGAAAAGGTGCTGGTCGTGGTTGGGGGGAGCGGTGGCGCTATGGTTCTCAATGAGACCCTAAGTAAGTGCTACGGCGAGTTCGCCAGGAGGCAGGTCCGAGTATTTCATGTCACGGGCAAGCGAGATTTTGAGTTTTTAAAACGTATCGCCGCCCCTTATCTCGGCCCGCAACTCGAATTGATCGATTACGCCACAGATCTGCCTAGTTTGCTGGCCGCCGCTGACTTGGTGGTGTCTCGTCCGGGTTCAACAACGGCAGAATTGGCCTACTTGGGTAAGCCCTCTATCCTCATTCCGTTCCCCTCCGCAGCCGAGAATCACCAGCACCACAACGCTCGAGTTTTTTCAGAGGCGGGTGCCGCCATTTTGCTCGAGCAGCAAGACTTAACGCCGGAAAGGTTAGTTGCTCTAGCGAGTGAGGTGCTCTTTGACCATAAGAAACTTTCCTCCATGTCGGAGCAGGCGACGGAGCTAGCCTTGCCGAGGGCGGGCGAGGATTTGTGTGACCTGTTGGAAGGGCTACTGCTCACGCTATCAAAGTAACAACGCCAAGCTCCGCGGCATAGGATGGTGCAATGACATTGATTGTACCTCTGTCCGAAAGGAGTGAAAGCAGTTTGGATCGTTATGTAATTAATGGCGGAACACCGATCTGTGGCGTCATTGACATTCACGGGGCGAAGAGCGCCGCACTTCCCATTGTGGCCGCTTGTTTGCTTACGGACCAAGCAGTCCTGCTACGGAATATTCCACCGCTTAACGACATCGGCGTTATGCAAGCTATTTTACATAGTCTAGGAGTTAATAGCGAGTGGCAGGCGGGCGAGTGGTAAGAAAGAGATAAAAAAAGGGGGGGGGAAGTATGATGCGAGGGGTAATTCTTATCTTCCTCTTGGTCCTTTTTTGCTGGCAAATTGTCCAAGCCCCATGGTTTTTCAGTCTGGATAAGGTGGAAGTGCAGGGCAACGAGACGATGAGTGCGAAGCAGGTGGAAGAGCTCGCTGGGGTATGGAGAGGTGAACATTTATTGCGCATAGACCTCGGGAAGACGGCGGATAGACTGCTGTCTAGCCCACAAATCACCTCTGCTACCTTGCGGCGCTTATGGCCAAATAAATTATTAATTTTAATCACCGAAAACATAGGTTTTGCGGTAGTTCCTTATCATGACGGCTTTGTCGAAATTGATCGCTTAGGGAGAGTAATTTCGATCGTACATGATTTCAGCCGCGTCAACCTACCTATCATAACTGGGGCTTCCATAGTTGACGCTGTCTTGGGCCGGGAACTTGAGGGGTCAAACATCGCAGCGGCCCGCTTGGTAGCAGTTAACATGCCAAGTAGCGTCCGTCCGAGCATATCCGAGATTAACGTAGCCCTAAGCGGCGATATCTCCCTTATTACTGTGAACGGGGTGCAAATTCGGCTTGGCAATGTTCTGCATTCCCATTTACGTCTTGCTTTGCTACCCGCTGTGCTTTATGCTTATGAGGAGAGGGGGATGTCTCGTTCTACCATAGCCTATATAGATATGACAGGCGAAGTCCCCGTATATAAAGGACGGTAATATATGAAAGGACGCTTCCACATTGCTCTAACCGCGGTCTGTATCCTCCTGGGGTGGCTTCTGGCGCTGCAGATAAGAAGTACCGGTAACTTCCACGGCGGTGGTTCCGGACTTGCGCACCTCCGAGATGCGTGCCCTCCTCATGGATGCTCTGCGGCAGAAACATGAACTCCAACAGGAACTAGACGCCTTGCGGGACGAACTGAGAGCTGTTGAAACAGCGGCTACTAAAGGTGAAGGAACACTTGAGCGTTTGCATCGCGAATTAGAAAATGCTCGACTGCTCGCAGGCATCACTGCGGTCGAGGGCCGGGGCTTGACAGTGACTATCAATGATAGCAAGAGATCGGCCCAAGCAACCGACGACCCTGCCCTATTTATCGTGCATGATGAGGACATTTTGAAGATAACGAATGTCCTGCGGGCCTCGGGAGCGGAGGCCATCTCGATAAACGGTCAACGCCTCTTAGCGACGAGCGAAATCCATTGCGCCGGACCTTCGGTTTCTATTAACAATGTTCGCATTGCTGCCCCTTTTGTAATTACTGCCATTGGTGATAACGTGGCCCTGGAAAGCGCCTTACGGATGCGCGGGGGCATAATAGAAACCCTCAGTTATTTCGGTCTCGAGATAGATGTGAAGAGATATGATAAAGTTACGGTGCCTGGGTTCACGCGACCATTGAGGTTTGAATGGCTTAAGCCTGGGCAGGGGAGATAGAGTTATGTCTTTAGCTTTTGCTGGTTTGCTGATGGGTTTGCTCATCGGTTTCATTGGTAGTGTGAGGATACCGGCCCATTTAGCTCCATATACAGCGGTAGCACTTTTAGCTGCCGCAGACTCCCTGCTGGGTGGTTTGCGGGCGGCGCTCTCGGGTACTTTTGACGATGCGATTTTTGTAACAGGTTTAGTCAGCAACGCCATGTTGGCAGCCCTACTGGCTTTTGTTGGGGATAGAATAGGCATCAACCTGTATTTATCCGCCATTGTCGCCTTCGGCGTGCGTATTTTTCAGAATCTAGCCATTATTCGCCGGATGATCCTTGAGCGGCTTTAAGCCTATCATTGTTGATAGGAAGGGGGTGGAGAAGTGAGGAAGGAAATAATCGCGAGTCTCGATGTGGGCACTGCCAATGTTCGCTGCGCGGTCGCTGCAATTGACCCGCGCGGAGATGTGCAGATTCTCGGCATGTGCAGCCGTCCATCTATGGGTATGCGCAAAGAATTGATCGTGGATGTGGAGGCCAGTGCCGCTTGCGTGCGGGAAGTGGTTGCAAGTGCGGAGCGCATGGCCGGTGGAAGTATCTCTTCCCTCTATGTTGCCTTGTCGCCGCTGCATGCCGTGTTACAGACATCGAAGGGCATGGTAGCTGTGTTAGGAGAAGGGCACGAAGTTAGTCAAGAAGATATCGCCAGAGTTATGCAAGCAACGCGAGTCAGTAGCCTGCCGCCCAACAGAGAAATAGTAGATATGGTAGTGCGGCAGTACATTGTCGATGGGTACGGTGGGCTCAAAGATCCGACCAGCATGATTGGTATGCGCCTTGAGCTTGATGCTCTCCTAGTTGTGGGCAATTTGACTGCCCTGTCTAGTCTCAGGAGAAGTGTGGAGCGTGCTGGATACACTGTGGCTGGCTTTGTCCTCAAGCCCTTGGCCTTAGGGGAACTGCTGCTCAGTGAGGATGAAAGGGAATTAGGCGTCCAACTCGTTGATGTCGGCGCCGCGGTCACTGAAACGGCCTATTTTGAAGAGGGAACCCTGCGGGCCATTGGAGCTGTTCCGGTGGGTGGTGCCTACGTTACGAGCGATCTAGCGGTGGGGCTTAGAGTGAGTACAAAAACAGCGGAACGTTTAAAGACTGAAGTCGATTGGTTTTCTCAGCCCGAGGACAAAGCAGTGGATGTAGCAAGCTTTGGCCATTTAGAAGCAAGGCGTGTCACTGCCAGAGAGGTCATCGAGATAATGGAGCCACGATACGAGGAGATGCTTAGCCTTGTTCGTCAACAGTGCCGGGAGATGAGTGGCAAAGATGTGCCCAATGGGGGTTATGTTCTCACCGGGGGGACGGCGAAGCATAAATCATTTTTGCCCATGGTTAGGCGCATAATCGGAAATCGTGTGCGAGTTAATCTAGATACATACGGGGCAGTTGATGACCCGGGCTACAATGTGGCGGTGGCCCTGCTCACCTACACATTGGCTAGGCGAGGAAGAGCAGCCGGCACCAAGAAACAGCCCAAGAACAGTCGGGGGCTCTTCGCAACAGTAAAGGGATTCTTCAATGATTTTTGGGAGTAGTTCTTAGGGGGGCCGGAGATAGTGATAGAATGGGATATCGGATATGTTCAGGGGGCAAAAATTAAGGTAATCGGGGTTGGCGGTGGGGGTAGCAACGGTCTTAACCGCATGATTGAAGTGGGCTTAACAGGGGCAGAGTTCATAGCCATCAATACTGATGCTCAGGCCCTCAGCACTTCTAAGGCTACTCACAAACTGCAGATAGGCGAAAAGCTCACGCGGGGACTTGGGGCGGGAGCGAATCCCGAGGTAGGAGCTAAGGCTGCTGAGGAGAGCCGTGATCTCGTGAGCAAGGCCATTAAGGGTGCC
>QLUC01000034.1 GCA_018725275.1 Bacillota bacterium
CCGCCCTTGGCCGACAAAAAATTCTGCTTAGGCGGTGTCTAAGCAGGAGACTGCCGTCCTCATGCCTAATACATACAGATAACTTCCCCCTGTCCAGGTTAAGGAACGGAGGCAGACAAAAATGTTTGGATTATTCAATAAGAACAGGGCAGCAAATGCCCCTCGCCTGTCGGCAAATCGCCATGTCAAATTGCTAAAGCGGAACCAGCGGTGCATCACGGACAAAATCGCCAAGAACATGGCCGGCATTGTCGATGTCACCGAAAACCTCTTAGAGATGACTGACACCATCGGCCAGTATACGCATGTGCAAATGGCCTCGATTGGGAAGGTCGTCGACGAGATAACAAGTTACTCGGCCTATGCTGAAGAAGTCCTCGCGAATACCGAGACTTCCATGCAGCTCTCTCGCCAAACTATGGGCGTAGTGGCGGAGGGCAACAAGACCGTAGACAAGTCACTGCAGGCCATGCGTGACATTCAGTCGGCCGTAACCGAGGCCCGCGAAGTGGCGAATGTGCTGTCTGATAGGGCTACGGCCATCAACAGCATGCTCGAAGTCATCAAAGACATCGCCGACACCACCCGCCTGCTCTCCTTAAATGCGGCCATTGAAGCGGCGCGGGCCGGCGAAGCTGGTCGCGGTTTTGCCGTAGTCGCCAAAGAAGTCAAGCGTCTTTCGGAGCGCAGCGTCGATTCAGTCAATGACATCTACAAGACCATCCAGCAGATTACCGCCAGCATTGACAAAACCCTGAAGGCCCTCTCCCTTATTTTGGATAGAGTAGGGGTCGGCACTCTGGCGGCCACCGACACCACCAAGGCCTTTCAGGCCGTCCTGCACTCTGTGGAGAGCACCAGCCGTGCCTTCCAAGAGATTAGCGGTGCGGTGTCCACGCAGACGGCTAGCCTGGAGAAAATCGTGGCTTCTACGGAAGATATGAGCCATACATTCGATAAGCTTCTTTCCGTTGTCGAGACAACGGCTGTCTATGCCCACTTCACTAAGAACACGGTGGTGGCCATGGACCATTCCTCGTCAGATTTAGCCGATATCACTGCCAAGTTGCTCGCCGAAATCCCCCAGCCCGAAGAAGTAACCGCACTGACCATCAACATTCCTTACGAGCCTTCAACCTTTGACCCCCACCTGACCTCCGAGTTTTACGGTGCGCAGATGCTGTCTAACGTGCATCTGGGGTTACTGGGCAGCGATGACCAAGAGCGTATCACCCCGGGACTCGCCAGCAAGTGGTATTTTGAGCACGAAAAACTCACCTGGACCTTTTATTTGCGCAAGGGCGCCAAGTTTACCAACGGCAGGGAAATTACGGCAGATGATGTCAAGTTCTCTCTCGAACGCTTGGCCGACCCCAAGCTTGAATCTCCGGTGAGCTGGGCGCTAGATTGTGTGCATGGCGTCAAGGAGTTTCAAAAAGGGCAAGCAGTTGACGTCACCGGCCTCAAAGTGCTCGACCGCTACACCTTGGCCATCAAACTACATACGCCGTATGGCGGCTTCTTGACCGACCTTGGGCAATTTTTCTCTGGGGTCATCGCCAAAGAGGAGCTCGCCAAGGGCAAGATTGTCGGGTGCGGCCCTTACTCCATTGTGGAGCAAACTAAAGAGCGATGTGTGTTGGAGGCCTTTGCCGGTTACAGCAAGGGAGAACCATTTGTGAAGAAGATCATCTTCAAATACGGCGAAACCGGGTTGGCTGAGGCGTTTAAACGGGGGGACTACGACCTGCTCTGGCATGAGACCTCGAAGGTGCAGAGTGAACTAAAAGGCCGTCCGCGGACGACCAACATCACCGAAAGCATCATGGGGTACTACTATATCGGCTTTAACCTCAAATCAAGCCACCCCTTAGTACAAAACAGGGAGTGTCGGCGCGCTTTGGCCATGGCCATGAACAAAGAGCGCATCGTCACTAACCTGCTAGGAGGCATGGCCAGCGTCGCCAAGGGACCAATTCCGCCATCCCTCATCCCTAACCACAATTTAACCGGCCTAGATTATAACCCTAAGCTGGCCCGAGAAATCATCAACCGCCAGGGCATCCGCGACCTAAAACTCCGCATGCTCTTGCGTTCTGATGCCAGTGGCGCTCTCTTTAACCCCATCGCAGAATATATTATGGAGGACCTGCGGGCTATTGGCCTTGATTTTTCCACCGAATCCGTAACGCGGCCGGAGTACACCAGACCGGAAAGCATTCAAAGGTGCGATATCTTCCTCTCGCGCTGGGTCGCCGACACCCCCGACCCCGACAACTTGGTTACTCCTTTCTTTCATTCCAAGAATTCTCTAAACTACTTTACCTACCACAACGCCGAAGTCGACCGCAAGTTAGACGTGGTGAAGACCACCATCAACCCCAAGAAGCGATATGAAATTTTTGGTGAAGTGCAGCACCTGGTCTACAACGACGCCCCGGCCGTCTTTCTCTACCACCAGTCCATTGGCGCAACCTTTGGTGACACCATCAAAAACGTGCGCATCAGCCCCAAGGGCATTTTAAAATGTGAGGATATCCTGATAGTCGGCTGAGGTTTCTGTCTTGTCTGCCCCTAGTAACCCAGTTTCGCGGCTTCCCTCTCCAGTTCTTCACGAAACAAAGGGTGGGCTATGGCGATGAGGCGCCTAGCCCGCTCTTTTATATCCGTCCCCCGCAGACTAGCTACACCATGCTCGGTGACCACATAGTCGACATCGTTACGCGAAAGAGAGACGATGGCCCCCCTCTTGAGGACAGACACAATCTTCGATATCTCTTCTCTTTCCCCGGTGAGTTGGTTAGTGACCATCGCTGTAGAATAAAGCGCAATAAAGGCGCGGCCATTTTTGGCCCGCTGCGCTCCCACCGCCGTATCCGTCTGCCCCCCGGTGCCGCTGTACTGCATCGACCCTATGGATTCAGAACAGCACTGCCCGGTGAGATCCACCTCTAAGGTGGTGTTTATCGACACTTGATTATCGTTTAGACCGATAACTGCCGGGTCATTGACATAGCTGCCCGCTAGAACGAGCACCGCCGGATTGTCGTCGATAAAACTGTAAAGCTCTCTGGTGCCCAGAGCAAAACAACAGACCATCTTCCCCGGGTGCAGGCTCTTGCGCTTGTTGGTAATAACCCCAGCCTTAGCTAGCTTCATCAGACCTGTCGTCAACATTTCAGTGTGGACGCCAAGGTCTTTTTTGTGCCTCAAGGACTCCGCTACGGCATTTGGTATCCCGCCAATACCAAGCTGGATACAGTCGCCATCACGCACCATCTCGGCAATATAACCGCCAATGGCCTTATCCTTCGCATTAGGTGCGGCGTCAGGCAACTCCGGAACAGGGTAGTCTGCTTCTAGGAGGTAGTCAATATCCGTCACGTGAACTTCCACATCACCAAAGGTGCGCGGGAAATTAGGGTTTACTTCGATAATTACTGTGCCGGCAGCCTCAAGCATGTGCTTCTCATAGACATTGCTTAGGGAGAGCGAGACGTACCCATGCCTATCCGGCAGCGTTCCCGCACCAATATAAATATCCGGCCTAACATGCGCCAAGCGCTTACGCCCCGCCAAATGCAGGTGGTTGGGGATGAAGGAAATATGGCCCTCGGGGTACATTTTTCGCATGGCACTGGTAAAAAACCAGCCCGCCATGCGGAATGAATCTCCATATTCTGGGTTCATATAATATTCTGCCGGCAACAAAGGCAGACAGGTGGTAACGGTAACGTCTTGCACCTCCCTAGCGATACTGTGCAACTCGCCCAAAAATGCCCGCGGCTCTGCCGCACCCAAGCCGGTGACGATATGGTAATGCGAACGCACCAGGGACAGTGCCTCGGTCAGACTGACAACCTTCGCGGGATTTATACGCATGGCCGCTCCCCCCTGCCCATCTAGTCCAAGTATGAGCGTAAAACATTCAGTAGTTCGACCGGATCGTCAGTTAAGGGCGAGTGCCCAGCGCCTTCGAGGACATGCAGCGTGGCCTGCCTTCCAAGCAAATTGGCAGTGTCTTCGCTTTCTGCTAAGGGGATAACTAGGTCATGTCGTCCGTGGAGCACCAATACCGGCGCTGCTACTAGCCGCAACCGACCACTGCCGGCCGCTACGCCATTGTGCTCCTCCGTCATGTTAAAAACCACTAGGGCATAATCCACATCTACCAAGTTCTGCTGCTGCAGCATCGCCGTGAGGTAGCGCTCATAGCGCTCCGGCTCTGGTTGGACGCGATTGTAGATGAGCGCGTTCCATACAGCGCGCAGAAAAGCCCTATTGTGCGTGGCATAGGCACTTAATATGGGCAACACCTTCACCGGGTCAGAGGCCACCTCTTCCCTCGTCTTGAGACGCTCGGAAAGAATGGGTTGCCCGAGCATATCTGTGGCATACATGGGGTAGCCCTTGACGCCTACAGAATTAATGAGCACGACTTTGGCCACGGCCTGTGGACAAAGAGCGGCCAATTCCAGAGCCACCCCACCCCCCGTTGACCACCCCACGACATGGTAGCTGGTTAAACCGAAAAGCTCGGCGAACTGGGCGACATCTTCGGCAAAATCAACCAAGCCCTTGATGGGGCGAAAATAGCTCGAATCCCCAAAGCCACGTAAATCCAGGGCATAAAGCTTGTACACATCTGCCAAAGGCTCGAGCAAGACATCAAAATGCAGCGATGAGCTCATGTTGCCGTGCAGGAGTAGCACTACTTTGTCGCCCTGTCCCGCTTCACGGTAAGCCAACACTTCCCCATTTGGCAAATGGGCCCATTTCACGGCAAATTCTCTTAGCATAAGGGTTGTTCCCTCCCCCATTGTAATATGGTAGCCCCCCAAGTAAACCCTGTGCCCGCACCAAGTAAGGCGACGAGATCTCCATCGTGCAACAAACCCCTCTCCGTTGCCTCACCTAAGGCCAAGATG
Source organism: Bacillota bacterium (assembly GCA_018725275.1). GTDB lineage: Bacteria > Bacillota > UBA994 > UBA994 > UBA994 > BS524. Next base: position 4,929 of record QLUC01000034.1, read on the forward strand.
GGGTCAGCTGCCTGGACATGGCCATAATTCTCAAGATAAAAGCTTTGTTCTTCTTTGAGCCCTAACCTCTGTAATAATTCGCGGTGCACCGACCTTTTGACATGGATTGGCGCTAAGAAGTCAAGGTCAGAGAGATTCTTGCCACTTTTCTCTAAGGCCGTCTCGACCACCTTAATAAAATTACCGATGCTGACGGGGTCTAGGCTTTCCTTCATGGCATGTCCATCGAGGAGATCGATTCTGCATTCGCCGGTGGCGCTCACGACACCTCGGATATGCTCGCTAAATTGTCCCATGGTGATATGGTGGGACTCAAGAATAATGTTGTGCTGAAGTCCCTTTTGTAAGAGCGCTGCGGCGGCACCATCGCCAAAATCGTACATAAAGCGCACCCGTGGATTGGCATAGTCAATTAAGGAGGATTCTTTGGTCGCGCCTACCAACAAGACATTGTTTATGGCCCTGTCGGTCTGCATAAGTGCTTTGGCAAATTTGAGGGCCATGGTAAAACTAGTACACAAGGACATAATCTCGGTGGCAAAGGCCCTCACCGCGCCTATTTCATGCTGTATTTTACAGGCGCAGGACCAGACTGGATAGTCCTTGTACTCACTGCCGAAATAGATGACCGCATCGACCTCAACAGGGTCAAACTGCCCTAGAGCGCGTCGCGCTGCCTGAACGGCCATGTGCGAAACGTGCTCATCGGGAGAAGCAATATGTTTTTTTAGTACCCCTAATTTTTGCTCCACCGTCTCCACCGTGAGACCCGCTTTTCTGGCGATATCGGCACTCGTCTCTATTGCCGATGGCAGATAAACACCAAGGCTCGCGATGCCAACCCAGTCTTTCTTCCTTCGATCCATGGACATGCCACTCCCTTGCACTTCGCTCACCTCGGTTTCACCGGCTGCAGCCAATGAGAAATAAAACGTTGATAAAGTCCGACAATTCCCGTCGGCATAAATAAGACGACGAAGACGTAAATGGCGCCGAAAAACAACAACCAGCGTTCAAAAATCGGATGCACGCCGCGCAAGCCCAAAAGGGTGTGTTGGGCCAGTTGCACAAATGCCGTACCCACTATAGCCCCATACAGGGTCCCCGTACCGCCGACGATAGTCACCAGTAGGGCGTTCAAGGTCTGTTGCACGGTCAAGAGTTCAGTGTTGGCAAAACGACTGGTCAAGGCAAACATTACTCCGGACCACCCACAAACCACGCCGGCAACCTGCAGGGCTACTAATTTATAGCTCGCCGTGTTGTAGCCCAAGAAAATGGCCCGCTGCTCGTTTTCTCTGATTGCTAAAAGGACTCTCCCGGTGGGGGACATAATGAACTGCCGCAAGGCCAACATCATGATGACCATAAAGGCCAGGGCGTAGTAGTATAACGCTACTCGATCGCGGAACATCATCGGTATGGGGAAGGTGAGGCCGTCCGCGCCATGGGTTACGGCGCGCCAGCTCTCGGCAATCTGACGCACGATTTCGCCTAAAGCCAGGGTTATCATGGCGCAGGCCACGACATTCCCTCCACGAAAAGCAATTTTGCCCATGAGTAAAGCGGCCAACATCGCATACGCCGTCGTGCCTAGTACGGCTAACCCGAGCATACTCGGGCTGGTGCCGTAATTGGCAAACACGATGCCCGCGATGTAAGTCCCCCCACCGAAAAATAAGGCATGCCCTAAATTGATGATCCCGGCGTAGCCACGCAATAGGTCGTAACTCATACCAAAAACCGCTAGAACGAAAATGCGCGTAAATAGACCTACTGTTACCAGGCCAGTCAGCTGCGGCAACAGCAGCAGTACCCCTAACAATGCATATGCTAAAAAATGGAATTGCGGGTGGAAAACACCCTGTCGGACGGTATCATGCAATCTTTTCTGTAGCGATGCCAACATCATTTGCCCTCCAAGCCAAACAGGCCCGCCGGCTTCCATACTAAGACCACAGCCATGAGTAGTACGTTCGCGACTACGGCCGCAGGTGGAAAGAACCAAGCCACTAAGGTTCCCATGAGGCCTATCAGCAGGCTACCTGCGGCCGTGCCTATAAAGCTACCCATGCCGCCGACCACCACGACAATAAACGCCAGTATTTGGTTTTCCATGCCCATGCCTGACCAAACGCTGCCGACTAGCGGCACATAGAGTGCACCTCCCAAAGCGGCCAGGGCAGCCCCCCCGGCAAACACCAAGGTGAAATACTTTGAAATATCAATGCCTAGCGCCCGTACCATCTCCGGCGACTGTACCCCGGCGCGCATCACCATGCCGATACGCGTCCGATTGATGAGCGCATGAATGCCTATGGCCACCAACACCCCGATGACTATGAGGAAGATGCGGTACTCGGCAATACGCACTCCGCCGAGAGCCACCATGCCGTCAAACACCGCAGGTCGCAATGCCGGGAGCGGTGTCGCCCCCCATAACAACCTCGCCAGATCCGTAAAGACAATCATCAAGCCGAGGGTGATAAGAATTTGCGCTGTCACCTTGCCATAGGCCGGGCGAATAAAGAGGCGCTCAAACACCAAGCCCATCAGTGCCCCCACTGCCACCGCGCCCAAGGCTCCAAGCCAAAAATTACCCGTGCGAGCCATAATCCACACACTGGTGTAGCCACCCCAGAGAAACATGGTGCCATGGGCAAAGTTCAACACCCCCATCATACCAAGTATAATGGAAAGACCTGCCGCCATGAGAAAGATGAGCGAAGCGTCTGCCAAACCATTGACGAGTAAGATTATAAATGTGTCCACCGCTTATCGCCCCCTTAACAGCTCATTCTATGAGCCAATACTAAGAAACCTGTTCTGCAACTGCACATCTTGGGCCAACTCAGCCACGCTACCGCTATGCACTGAGCGACCGCTGTTCAAAATATAGTAACGATCCCCGACCGCACAGGCTAGGGGAAAGTTTTGTTCCACGAGAATTAGCGTACAACTGTTTTTCATGGCGATGAGGGCTTCGCCGACCCGCTCTACTATGATGGGGGCGAGACCCTTGCTAGGCTCATCGATCAAAATAATCTTGTTATCATTCTGCAAAACTCTGGCGATTGCCAACATCTGCCTTTGGCCTCCGCTCAGGGTCGCTGCATAGCGCGAATAGGCCTTTTTCAAATCTGGGAACAAATCCAGAGCGTAGGACTGCCGCGCATAAGTTTCTTTATCAGCCTTGCGCATGGCAATCTGTAGGTTTTCTTTGACGGTGAGGAAGTTAAAGACAATGCAATCTTCCGGCACGTAGCCAACACCACGGCGCGCCACCTGGTGTGCCGGCAGGCCTAAGATGGTCTCCCCCGCCAATTCAATGACGCCGCTGGCCACCCGCAATAGTCCCATAATCGTGCGCAGGGTGGTAGTCTTGCCCGAGCCGTTACGCCCGAGGATGACGACGGCTTCCCCCGGAAAAACATCCAGAGAAACGCCTTGCACAATATGAAATGGCCCGATGAAGGAGGAAAGGTTCTCGAGTTTAAGCACTGGCTGCACCGTATTTGCCTCCTCCCAAGTATGCCGTGCGCACGAGGGCATTGTCCGCTACCTCCGACGGATTTCCCTTAGTTAAGATCGCACCACTAGCCAGAACAATCACTACGTCCGAAAGACTGGCCACCAAATCCATCTTGTGCTCAATGAGCACGGTGGTTATTTGCTTATCATTTTTGATGGTCGTTAGCAATTCTAGCATTGCCGGCACGTCCTCGAGCGCCATCCCCGCCGTCGGCTCATCAAGCAGGAGGACTGCCGGCTTGAGGGACAAGACCATGGCCAACTCAAGCTTGCGCTGCTCACTGTGTGTCAAGTGGGCGGCCAGAAAAGACCTCTTTTCGGTAAGTCGTACATCGCCCAACAGACTCTCTACCTCATCATTAATGGCCCTGAACCTGTGAAATGGCCTCCACATATCAAGGCCTAGATCGGAACGAGCCTGAACGGCAAGGCGAACATTCTCATGTACCGTCAAGGCGGGGAAGAGGTTAGTCAGCTGGAATGACCGCCCCATGCCCATCTTGACACGTTCAATAGGGGACAGATGCGTAATATCTGTCCCCCGCATAAAGACCTGTCCGCTAGTCGGCTTAATTAGCCCACTGATGAGATTAAAGAGGGAGGTCTTACCGGCGCCGTTAGGGCCGATAATGGTCGTGAAAACCCCCTGGTCGATGGCAATGCTCACATTGTCGACGACACGATGGGCACCGAAACTGACGGTCAGGTCTTTTGTCCAGATGATGGGGTTAGACACGAAATTCCCTCCCTGCAGTGAATATACCTACCTCTTAGCCCCTACCGGCACTGTGACCGGTGGTGCGATGCGCCCGGCTTCGATGACACGCACTAGGGTCGGAACGGGATGATCGACCCCTTCAACGCGGTTCAGGACGATTTCAAACAAGGGTTGCATGGCTTGGTGGTCTTCGCTTCTAAAGTGCCGCAACCCGGTGGGAGTCTGAAATTCCATGCCCCGCATGGTACTTATCAATAGCTCGGAATCGGTTACCCCATTAGTCTTCCTAAGTGCAGTGACTATCGCCGAAGCCGCTGCCATCCCCCCGGAGACAAAGATATCCGGTGGTTGGTTGTTGTGGTGCTTTCTGTGTTCCGCAATGAGCCAATCGTTCATAGGATTAGTCGGCGGAACAGTGTGGTAGTAGACCGTAAAGCCGCGCATACCCACCATGTCGTTCATGAGGCGAAGGGCGGCGATTTCCGGTGCACCGGTCACAATCTTAATACCAGCCCCTTGCACGTCAAGCTCCATGAGTTGCCGCCATGGGTTATTCGCCCCCGCCCAGGCTACAAAGAGGAAGTTCGGTTTCGCAGCCTTGATGCGCAGGATGAAAGCCGTAAAATCGGTGGCTGTAGCAGGTGCAAACTCTTGATGCACGACAGCCGCTCCCCTCGCCATGGCTTGAGGTACAAATGGCGCCATCGACGCCCGGCCAAAAGCCGTGTCCGGGGCAAATGTAGCTATGCGCACTCCCGGCGCAGCCACGATGTCGGCCACCGCGGCGGCATCCTGCGCGGTGTTACGCCCGGTGCGAAACACATACCGATTCCAAAAAAAGCCCGTAATGACATCTGCCGCAGCTGGCTCGACCACGATGACGCGCTTAAACTCTTCGGCTAGCGGCAAGATGGCTAGGGCATCAGCCGAGGATGTCGGTCCGACCAAAAGGTCCACCTTGTCTTGTTCGAGAAGTTTCTTTGCTCTTTCCCTGGCCACATCCGGGACGGTGGTGGTGTCTTCCCAAATCACCTCGATTTTACGTCCGGCTACCTCCATGGTGCCGTCCGTGGCATACTTGAGCCCTAGCTCAAAGCCGCGCCTCATCTGCTGCCCATAATCTTGCAGTGCGCCGCTGAGCGACGCGAGGGCCCCGATCCTAATGGGTGGCTGGGGAGGCGTCACTACCTCCCGCGGCGCACATCCTGCCAGTGCGACCATTAGCGCGAGAACCACAGCCACTACTCCGAACCATTTTTTTCTCAACGTTTTTCCCTCCCTTGTGATTACTGCTGAACACTGTCCGCACTCCTACCCTGTTACTCTTATGCCCCGTTACCCCCCAACCCGCCTGCCCTCCTCTTTGATTTTTTCCCAACAGCCAACTTGACACGCCCTAAGATTACCTAGGGCCTTGCCAATTCTTTGGTCATAGCAGGGGCAATTCCATAGTAAATAAAATCCATCAAAGCATTGATATCTTCTTCTTTAATAGCCCGACGTTCCCATAATATCCACCGAAGACCCATGAACTCCCCAATGCCCATCAAGCAATAGGCCACGGTAGATGGGTCTATAGCACGCACCTGCCCCTTCGCCATAGCCTGCTCCAGCCCCTCGATGTAACCGGTAGCGATGGTCCGGTAGTGATTAATATACAGCTCGTTATCGACAAAATCAGCTTCGCGAATGATGCGGTACAAATTACGGTTATTATAAACATAGTCAAAATACGCTTGGAATCCTTCCCTTTCTATGTCCAGCCGGTTCTCGAGGTTGGTAACCCTTTGCCTAATGGAAAAACGCACTTCATGGGTCAGCTTACGCACCAAGGCACGATAGATCTCTAACTTGCTGGCAAAATAGATGTAGAAGGTGCCCTGCGCCACCATGGCCCGCGTGGTGATACCCACTACCGAAGTACCGTGATATCCCTGCGCGCCAAATAGCTCCTCAGCCGTATCTAATAGCTTCTGCCTAGTAAGGTCACCCTTTGATGGCATTTGTGACACATGATTCACCTCTCATATTTGCTATAATAATTATACTATGAATTGCCTGAATCGTCAATACCCCGCAATCACTCAGCTAAAATCTAACTGAAGATGCTATTTGACAAAGTAAACGTTATGTCCCCTTAACCGTCACTTTCGCGCTCCCATTGCGCATATAGCTCTTTGAGGCGCGAGCAAACCCACATATAGCGCGCGATAGCGTCGCGGCCGCCGTCTTTTTGTTTGAGAAATTCGGCTTTCGCCATCAAATCCTCTTGGGCGACCTTCTCCTGCTCTAACCGCGTAATTTCGTTCTCTAGAGCCTCGATGTTCGAAGACTTGCGCTTGGCATCCTGACTTTTGGGTGTAGCTATAACGCTTCGCGCTTTGGGCACCAGCAAGCTTTGACGCCAGTCGCTATAATTTTGTCGGTGGTCGATAATCTTTTTGTCGGCAAACTGCCATACACGGGTAGCTACATTGCCAAGAAAGTACCGGTCATGCGAAACAAACAAAATGACACCTGTGTACCCGAGAAGCGCACGCTCCAACACTTCCCTGCTTTCGATGTCTAGGTGGTTCGTAGGTTCGTCAAGCACCAACACATTCGCCGGCGATAGCAGAAGCTTTGCTAGACTCAGACGATTGCGCTCCCCTCCCGACAACGTGCTCACACTCTGAAACACCATTTCGCCTCTAAAAAGAAAGCCCGCGAGATAGTCTCTCGCTTCCCCCTCAGTTAGGTGCGTGAAGTTCAGCGAAATCTCTGCGAGCACCGAGTGGGCAGTGCCGCTAAGCCGCAATTCTTGATCAAAATACCCCACTCTCACCCCTGCGCCCCAACGCAACTTGCCGCGATGAGGAATCTCGCCTACTAGGGCACGGAACAGCGAAGTTTTGCCGCTGCCGTTTGGCCCGAGCATAGCGATTCGCTCGCCGCGGCGCACCTGTGCCGAGAAGGGTGCGAACAGCATTCTTTCGTCGTAGCCAACCTGAACATCAGTCATTTCTAAAACGTCCCGGCCACTGCGCTTGTGCTCTCCAATGTGCAGCCTTAGGCTCGTTTTGCCCTGTGTCTTGGCTACGGCGCGATGGCTCATGCGCTCTAGTCTTTTTTCCCAGCTCTTGGCAGTCGTCGAGCGCGTACCGGCACGAAAGCGGTTGATCAATTGCTGCATGCGCTGCATTTCCGCTTGTTCCCGCTCGTAGACTGCACCAATGAGCGCAAGGCGTTCCGCTTTAAGAGCGCGGTATTTACTAAAATTGCCGGGGTAGTCGGCGATGTGGTGATGTTCTAACTCTAGGCAGCGCGTCACCACCCGGTCAAGGAAATGACGGTCGTGGCTAACAACTACTACCGCGCCCCGGTATGAGGGCAAAAAGCCCTCTAGCCATTCCACTGCCCTTAAATCCAGGTGGTTCGTCGGCTCGTCAAGCAGCAATACTTCGGGCTCCTCGAGCAAAGCCTTGGCTAAGGCCGCCCGCACCTTTTGCCCTCCGCTGAGCTGCTCGGTGTAGAGGGCAAGGTCTTTTTCTGTAAAGCCCAGCCCAAACAAGACCGAGCGAACTTTGAACCCAAGCTCGTATCCCCCCGCCGCTTCGAACTGCTGCGTCAGCTCGCCATAACGGCGCAAGAGCTTGTCGAGCTGTCCGGTGGCGCTCATCTGTGCTTCTAGCGCGCGCACTTCCCCCTCGAGCTGCTTGATGCCCGCAAACACGCCTGTTACCGCTTCTTCAAGGCTTTTCCCCACCGGCAAATCAGGGTCCTGCGCGAGATAATGCGTTCTTGCGCCGCCGTGCAACGTAATGGCGCCCTCGTCAGGTCTCAGTTTCCCGCTGATGACTTTCAAGAGCGTCGTTTTGCCACAGCCGTTCATCCCTAACAGAGCTACCTTCTCTTTGGCACTAATCGCAAAACTCACGCGGTCCAGCACCAGCTTGTCGAAATAGTAGGTCGTAATATCTTTAACCACCAGAATGGACACTGTACCACCTCGTTCTTACCCTTTGTTCTGCAGCTTCTCCTCTAGGGGCAAACAGAAATAGTAAAAAACAAAAGCACTAATCACATATAGCGCAGCCGTGAAAAAATAGGGAAAGTTGTAGCTGTAAATCTCCATCCAACGTCCGCCTAGGCGTGCGCCCAGCGCCCACCCCACAGTCCACGTCATGCTGACTAGACTACTGAGCGTAGCACGTTCGCCGGGACTGGCCACCTCCATATTGAATTTGCTCACTAGCGGCATACTCGCGTTCATCAGAGCGGAACGAAACCACGCCGCCACTGCGCCAATCCACAAGGTATTAGTCAGGGCAATGGTCAAAAGCAAGGGTACCGACAGGATACGCGTGTAGACGGCAGCTTTAACCGTGCCGTACCTTCCCTCGAGCAAGGGGGCACAAAGCAAAGCAACAGTCGTCACGAGCGACATCACCGAAAAGATGCCGCCTATCTGCGCTGCCGACGCTCCGAGCTGACGGGCAAAATAGACATTTAGAAAAGGAATAATCATGCCCGCCCCGAACCCTAGTATGATTTCAGGCACAAGCAGCCTTACCATTAACTCACGCGAAGGAAGCACAAGCCGCAATTTTTCGCGATGTGTCGCTCGCTTTGGTTCGCGCCTTTCCTCTAGAGCGTAATATGGGACAACAGAAACTGCAAGTAAGAAAAGTGCTGTAAATAGAGTTAGGCGATAAGCGATTAACGAGTCTGGGGCACTCCCCATTATGCGGGCCCACATTAGCGGTAGAGCTCCCCCGAGAAAGCTGCCGATCACCCCACTTACGGTCCAGGTAGCGGCGTTTACGCTAAAAAGATGCGCTCGCTCTTCCGCAGTGCTGTTTTCCGCTAGAAAGGGCGATGTCGAAACCATCAAGACCGCCCCGCCCGCGCCGGCGATTAACGCCGAGAGAAGGGCAAGGCTAGGGGTAGGCCAGAGAACTAAAATCAGCTGCCCCGTGATAGCTAGGAGAGCCCCAGAAATCACGACGCGCTTACGTCCAAACCGATCACTGAGCATGCCCGCAGGTAAGGAAAAAACCGCATTGCTTACAGAGGAAACTGCTATCATCAGGCCAAGAAAATCGGCGCTTAATCCCGCTTCGAGCAAAAACAAATTGCCCAGCACGCCGTACACCTGCTGATACAGTGCACCAAGTAGCCCTGCCAAAAGAAAGAGCCTAGCGTTACGGCTGAAAGCCTTGATGCGTGCGCCGTATTCGAACAATGTTCCCACAAGAGCCCCTCCTCGCTAACCTCCTTAGTATATCGAAGTTTCCTCAGGGTGCCTAGCAAAACGCGCGCCTCCGCGACCCGGTCGACCGCCGCTTGGATTTGTGATGCGACACGCTCTAGAGCCGTGAATTTGCGTCATCAAGGAACGCAGCAGCTCTTTGCTGCTACCGAGGAGTTCAAAAGTAGGTAGACCGTAGTAAACTCAGGCTAGTTCTTACCTCAACATGAATCCTATGTCGTGTGGGGTGAGGCGGTCCGTAGTG
>QLUC01000035.1 GCA_018725275.1 Bacillota bacterium
GACAAAATTTTGCCAGATTACGCCGAGCGGGGCCACGCCTTCTAGGCCGGCTAGGCCGCTTAGGCGAGCTTCGGCCCCTGCCCCCACCGTTCCTTGGTGGTGGTTAAGAATGCGCGCCAGGCCGAGTGGCACTTGTCGGGCAGCGCTAGCTGTGACGACTGCCCCCGCGGCATCTAAGCCAAGTTGCAGTTCAGCCAAACGTAGGCCATTGGTCAAAGCGACGCTTTCGGCGGCGTTTCTGGCCGCTATGGTGCCTAGAGGCAGAGCCTGGGCGCCGGCGAGGGCCACGGCGTCGACGGCCGTCTGTAGTTTTGCCTGCTCATGGTAGAGCAAACCCCCATCAATGACGATTGCGCCTAGACCTAGGACCGCGACCATGGCCGCCAGCACGATGACCGTAACTGCGCCACGCTCTGCTTTTCTCTCATTCACGCGCCATCACCGCCCGTCCGCTAACCCGCAAGGGATTGGGGAAGAAGTTTTGCATGCCGGGGGTCAGTATCGCCAGTTGGTACTCCACCACTACTGTAATGGCGGTGCCGGCGAAGCGCAGGGACTGAGATGGTGTAGTGTGCACCCTAAGTCGGGTAGTTTCTAGCGGAGCGGCCGCAGCGAAGGCCGCGGCCTGGATAACGGCATCAGCCTGTCCTAGGGAAGCCTGCCGCGCGCCGGCTCGGGCGGCGGTGGTCACGCTGAGCAAACCATGGTACATGCGGCCCATGTCCACAATGGCCATGAGTATAAGGAGCAAAATAGGTAGCACTAATGCCAGTTCGACGAGGGCCTGCCCGCGTTGGTTTTGTAAGACTGTCTTCACAGTAACCACCCCAAGTCGGCGAATAATACTCCCAGGGCGATGGCCGGGGAGTAGGGGTAGGTGCGCTGGGTGCGATACCCCCCGTGAGCGAGCCCCATGGTCACATAGCCGCATTCGCGGTGGTAGACTAGGAGCCCTAAGGCCAATACTCCGCCGAAGAAGAGGCCGAGGAGCGAAGCTCGCCAGATAAAGTGCAGACCGCGGAGGGCGCCGATGGCGGCAAGTAGCTTGACATCGCCCCCGCCAAACTTGCCGAGAGCAAAGAGGGGGAAGAGCAAGAGGAACCCGAGTGCTAGGCCGAGCAAGCTACTCGCTAGACCGGCCCAGCCGTGGAAAGCCACCTGCAACATCAAGCCCAGCGCCATGCCCGTAAAGGTTAAAACATTGGGAATGCGGCGCTCGCCGAGGTCGTAATAGAGAGAGCCCGCCAAGAGCGTATAGGTAGTAGCGTAGAGCATGTTCTCCCCCCTCTTTGTAGAAAAGGGCCCTACTTGTCTGCCGCAAGTAGGGCATTTTGTTGGCTATGGAGTTGGCTATCAAGGCGTTAACCTTGCGCCTAGCCCAGTGAAAAAGGCTGCCAGTTCACCCCCGAAGGCGGTCAGTCCAACAAGGGCAACGAGAGCCACCACCGCGATAATCAACCCATACTCGACCATACCTTGGCCGGATTCATCTTTAACCAGTCTAGAGAACAGTTTCAACTTACTCACCTCCTCATTGTCTTTTTAGCAAACTATTGTTCTGACTTAATACTACAACTTGTGCTTTGGCTGCACATCGGCCTAGAAGCCCGTTTTTTTGCGCCACAGTCCTAGGCAAAACAACCCTTTAGTAGGCCTCTGGTCCTAGGACGGTGCCCTAGCAAAAAAACCAGCGCTCGGCGCTGGTTTCCACCCTCGGGTTTTAACTACTTTATTGAAACCAGGCCGCGCTTTACTCCGGCGATAACCGCCTGGGTGCGGTCGGTGACGCCTAGTTTGCGCAAGATGCTGGTGACATGGTTCTTCACCGTTTTTTCGCTGAGGTACACTTGCTTGGCGATGTCGCCATTGCTTAGGCCCTGTGACATGAGGGCCAGAATCTCGCCTTCCCGCGGGGTCAAGGGGTTGACAAAAGTCTGGGCGGGGAGCTTTGCTAGTCGGCTTAGCTCGCTCACTAACTTGCCTGTTAGCCCGGGGTGGACAATGGTCTCGCCTTTAGCCACGGCGCGTATGCCGGCGATGAGGTGCGCGGGCTCCACATCCTTGAGCAGGTAGCCGGTAGCCCCGGCCTTCAGGACTTCGAGCAAGTACTCCCGGTCATCGTGGATAGACAAGATCAACACCGCCAGTTGCGGGTAGCGGGCCTTAATGTTCTTCGTGGCCTCTACGCCATTCATGTCCGGCATATTGATGTCCATGAGCACCACATCCGGCGTACAGCCGCCGAGCTTTTCTAGCGCCTCGCGGCCGGAACCGGCCTCGCCCACCACGGTGAAATCCGGCTCCAGTTCTAAGATGCGGCGCAGCCCTTCGCGGAAGAGCCTGTGGTCGTCCACCAAAAACAACTTCACACCCATGCTACTTGACCTCCTCCCTGATGGGAATCCGCACCGTGATGGTCGTGCCCATGCCTGGGGACGAGGATAGTTGCCAGCTACCTTGCAGTACCTCCACCCGCTCGCGCATGCTGAGCAGACCGAAGTGGTCACCCTGGCGGTTGATGGCCTCCTCGACCACGAAACCCTGGCCGTCATCCTGCACGAAAATCCCCAAATTGTCCTCTGCGAACTCCACGCGTACCACTACCTTCACGGCGCATGAATGTTTGAAGGCATTGTTCAGGCTCTCCTGCACAATGCGAAAGCCGCCCACCTCAATGTGGGAAGGCAGACGCCTGTCGAGCCCGAGCACCGAGAAGTCAATGAGCATGGTGTGCCGCTCCTTGAGGTCATTGATATAGCGGCGCAAGGTGGGCACTAGCCCGAGGTCGTCTAGCGCCATGGGCCGCAGGTCATAGATGACCTTGCGGATATCTTGCAGGCTCGTCCGCACCACGCTCTTTAGGAGCCTAAGCTCGGCGCGCACCTGAGTGACATCGCTCTCGAGCAGCTTTTCGCAGATCTCGGCCCGGAGCATGACATTGGCCAAGGTCTGGGCCGGGCCATCATGGATGTCGCGGGCGACCCTGCGCCTTTCTTCTTCTTGGGCCTTAATCACCCGGAGCCCCAAGGCCTGCCGCTGGTGCATACTGTCTAGCTGGCCGCTTAGCTCGCGGATGTTGCCCTTGAGTAGCTCCATGGCCATGCCTACCTGTGAAACAAGCTCCTCCGCTTTCTTGACGGTGTCCTGTAAGGCGCGCAAAGAGCGCTCCAAATCGTCGCGCTGCACCCGCAGGTACTGCTCGCGCTCACGCAACATCACCAGGTCCACCTGCGATTTTTGGGCATCTTCGTAGGCAGCCTTGATGTCGGCTTCCGAAAAGCGTTTGAAGTCGCGGCTGACGTCCATGAGGCGCAGGCGGCGATAGCGATAATCGCGCTCCGTAGCATCGACCTGCGCGATGCACTTGGTCGCCTGCGCTCTGACCTCGCGCCATTGTTGCTCGATGCGCTGGTATTCTGTGCGCGACGTCTCGGCGATGTCAAAGATGCGGCCCTTGCTTTGCTCGATGACCAAAACGGTCTCGCTCAGAATTTTATCAAGTAATTTTATGTCCATGGCAAACTTTTCCTACCCCCATATTTATCTCAGCAGGCCTGTGTCCACAGCGCTTACAGTATAACATGTTGTCAGATTATAGGCTCGCTTTGCCCAGCCTGCTTGCGCCTTTCGTTCGGGGTTGTGCGGCAGGTTGTGAGCGGCCTTTTTTGTCGGTATAATTAAGGAGATCTGTGCTCAAGGAGCAGGAAAAGTTAAAGAGGTGGCAGCATGGAGTTAGTGGTAACATCCGACCTAGAATTGCGCGCGCTGGGTCGACAAATAGGATTGCACTTAGCGGGGGGCATGGTCATTATTTTGCGGGGTGAGCTAGGGGCGGGCAAGACCACCCTCGTTCAGGGCATGGCCGAGGGCCTAGGCATTACAGAGCGCGTGACCTCACCTTCCTTTTCTTTGATACATAGTTACCATGGACGCTTGTTGACGCTCGTCCACTGCGACTTTTACCGCCTGCGTTCGCCGGAAGAGGCCGTGCAAATTGGGTTTTTAGAGCACTTGACCCCGGAAAATGTCGTGCTGGTAGAATGGGGCGAGGCCTTTAGGGAGCTGATGCCCTCCGGTGCAAAGACCATTACCATCGAGTATGACCCCAAAGGGCGCAAAATACAAGCAGAGGGATGGGTGCAAGCATGCCTGTCATGAGCCTAGACACCACCACCAAGGTGGCTTCCGTAGCCATCGTGCGGGGTGAGGCGGTTTTGTCCGAAATAAGCCTAGGCATGGTGCAAAACCACGCCGCCCGCCTGATGCCCCTCTTGGATGTTGCGCTCCGCGAAGCCGGCGTTAAGACAAGTGCATTAACGCATCTGGCAGTTAGCGCCGGGCCGGGGTCATTTACCGGGCTACGCATCGGCTTGAGCCTGGCCAAGGGTCTAGCTGAGGGATTGGCTGTCCCCCTCGTCTTAGTCTCCACGCTCGAGGTGTTGGCGGCGCAGTGCTCCTTGCATAGCGGGGTGGTAATCCCCCTCCTCGATGCCCAGCGCCAAGCCTATTATGCCTCGGCCTTCCGGGTGGAGGGGGGGCGCTGTGTGCGCCTTAGTCCGGACATGGTGGTGCCAAAAGGTGAATTTACCGCTTGGGCGCTCTCCTTCGCGCCGCGCGTGCTTTTGACGGGCGAAGCCGCCCCAGAGGTAGAAAACTGCCCCCACTTTGCGGTGGCGCCAACATTCTTCCGTGCGCCCCGGGCTTCGGTTTTAGGTTTCTTAAGTCAGGGGCGGACTCTCTCCGACCCACGCTTTGCTCTGCCTAACTATATCCGTCCTTCCTCGGCCCAAGCGAAAAAGGGGGTTTGAAAAATGGAATTCTCCTTTGCGCGCATGACGGTGGCCGACATCGACGAAGTCCTCGCCATCGAGAAGTTATCATTCAGCACGCCGTGGTCACGCCAGGCCTTTGTCGGCGAAATCACCGAAAACCCTCTGGCCGTCTACGTGGTCGGGCGGGTGGGGGAGAGGATTGTCTGCTACGGGGGAGTCTGGTTGTTCTTGGGCGAGGCGCACATAACTAACATTGCGGTGCTTCCCCATTATCGCGGGCAAGGTTACGGCGAGGCGGTGTGCCGGACTTTGATACAGGAGGCCGCTTTGGTGGACATCGATAAAGTGACCCTCGAGGTCAGGGCCTCGAATACCACCGCGCAGAACCTGTACCTGAAACTTGGTTTTTACTCGGCGGGGCGCAGGCCCGGCTACTACACCGACACCAACGAAGATGCGGTCATTATGTGGAAGGACTCCGCTGCCGGCAGCACCGCGGAGCCTTGGGAGGCGGACAAGCAAGTATGCGGGAAATAATTCTGGCGATTGAGACCAGTTGTGATGAGACCTCGGTCGCGGTACTGGCCGAGGGCAAGTATGTATTGTCAAGCATGGTCGCCTCCCAAATCGACGTGCACCAAGCCTATGGCGGAGTGGTGCCGGAGATCGCCTCCCGCCAGCATATCGAGCACATCAGCATGGTGGTGCAAGAGGCTTTGCATACTGCCTCCGTGCGGCGCGAGGAGCTCACCGCCATTGCCGTGACCCATGGACCGGGGCTGGTGGGGGCGCTACTGGTAGGGCTTTGCTACGCCAAGGGGCTGAGCTATGCCCTCGGGCTCCCCTTGGTGCCCGTGCACCATCTGGAGGCCCATATCTACGCCAACTTTCTCCTGCCCGAGCCACCCTCCTTGCCCCTCTGTGGCCTCATCGTCTCGGGCGGCCATACGGACCTCATCTACATGCCCCGCCATGGGGAGTTTCAACTGCTGGGTCAGACGCGTGACGACGCCGCCGGCGAGGCTTTTGATAAAATCGCCCGCGTCTTGCTCTTGCCCTACCCCGGGGGGCCACATTTAGAAAAGCTCGCCGCCCATGGGCAGGCGAACCTCAACTTCCCGCGGGCGTGGCTTGAGGCCGGCAGTCTGGACTTTTCATTTTCGGGACTAAAGTCGGCAGTCATTAACTACTTGCACACCAAGAAGCAGCAGGGCCACACTGTGGTGGCGGCTGATGTTGCCGCCAGTTTTCAGCAGGCCATTATCGAGGTCTTGGTGGCTCGGGCGGTGGCGGCGGCTAAGCGTGTGGGGGCTGTGAATTTATGCTTAGCCGGGGGGGTCTCGGCCAACAATGCTTTGCGGCAAGCCCTGCGCCAGGCCGCACTAGAGCAAAAGCTACATTTTTTTGTGCCGGAGTCTAAATATTGCACGGACAACGCCGCTATGGTAGCTATGTCGGCCCACCATCGCCTGCAGGCCGGGGTGGTGGCGGACCTCTCTTTAAACGCTGCCGCGGTGCTCCCCATGACTAACTGGGTTAACGATCGTCCCGTCCATAATGTTGTGGATAATGGGTATAACTCAGGGAAAAAGGCATGATTACAGGCTCTTTTCTGTGGATAACCCTGTGCATAGTGTGGATAGTAAATTGTTATGTAAACTAGAATTTCCCGGCTTCTAGTAAAACCTACGGGTATTTGGGGGCTAGTATGGATAAAAAAGACTGGCGGAAATTGCTTTTAGAGCAGCGTCAGCAGCAGAGTCCCGAGGAAGCGGCCTTGAACAGTGTGCTCATAGGTCAGTCTTTGCTCTCAACTTCGCTTTTTCGTCTTCCTTGCCGCGTTATGTCCTATGTGCCGGTGCGGGGGGAGGTGGATTTGGGGCCTCTCTTGACCAAGCTTGAGGAGGCCGGGCTGCATATTTTGCTCCCTAAGGTGATGGAGCGCGGTGTCATCGAGGCTTTTCACTGCCCGCCGCCGTGGCAGCAATTTGTTGCGGCCGCGAGTTTTGGCATCAGCGAGCCGGTCTTAGGCACCAAGCAGTTTGATCCTCTGGACATTGATGTTGTGCTCGTGCCTGGGGTGGCTTTCGACGCGGGTTTTTATCGTCTCGGCTATGGCGGTGGCTACTACGATCGGTTTTTGCCCCGCCTGAGGCGAGAGGCTCTCGCGGTGGGGGTGGCCTTTAGTCTGCAAGTGGTAGACAAGCTACCCCGTCATGCTCATGATTTTAGGCTAGATGCCTTAGTGACCGAGAGGGGGATGCTCTGGCGGCCACAGGGAAAGCATGCATAGACCTTGGCAAGTTGAGGATATTAACTAGGCGAGGGCTGACTTAACCTCTCTGTGCAGCCTAAGAAATCGCGCCTAATACTCTAAGAGAGAGCATTTACGAGCAACAGTGCGAAATGTCGCCATATTCCCTGCTATTTGCCGTGCTATCGCCCGAGGAGGGGATTGCCCCCCGCGCGGCAGACGGGTATAGTATTGTTAGCACTCAGACTTGTTGAGTGCTAACACCTACATAACATAATTAAGGAGGTCTGTCTCATGAAGTTACAACCATTGGCTGACAGGGTCGTAGTCAAGGCTCTCGACCGCGAAGAAAAAACCAAGAGTGGCATTGTACTGCCTGAAACTGCCAAAGAAAAGCCCCAAGAAGGCGAAGTGTTGGCGGTCGGCCCCGGTAAGATGGGCGACGATGGCAAGCGCATGGTTCCGGAAGTAAAAGTGGGCGACAAGGTTGTCTACTCCAAGTACGGCGGCACTGAAATCAAGATCGACGGCGTAGAATACCTCATTCTCAAAGAATCAGACGTTCTCGCTATCGTCAACAAAGGATAAGGGGGTTTTTTAGATGGCTAAGAAGATTATCTTCAACGAAGATGCCCGCCGCGCTCTGCAGCGTGGGGTCGATGCCCTAGCTGATGCAGTTAAGGTTACTCTCGGCCCTAAGGGTCGCAATGTCGTCCTCGATAAGAAATTTGGCGCACCCCTCATCACCAATGACGGCGTGACCATTGCCCGCGAAATCGAACTTGAGGATGCCTTTGAGAACATGGGCGCCCAGTTGGTCAAGGAAGTAGCTACCAAGACCCAGGACGTAGCCGGCGACGGCACGACCACCGCGACCTTGCTCGCCCAAGCGATTGTGCGCGAGGGTCTTAAGAACGTAACCGCCGGTGCCAACCCCATGATCATTAAGAAGGGCATCGAGAAGGCCGTTGAGGCAGTGGTCAACAATATTAAGTCTATGTCCGCCCCCGTAGCCGACAGTGCCGCCATCTCTCAAGTCGCTGCCATTTCTGCCGGCGACGAAGAAATCGGCCGCCTCATTGCCGCCGCTATGGACAAGGTGGGCAAGGATGGCGTCATCACCGTAGAAGAATCCAAGACCTTTGGCACCGAGCTTGAAGTGGTGGAAGGCATGGAGTTTGACCGCGGCTACGTATCCCCTTACATGGTCACCGACGCTGAAAAAATGGAAGCAATTCTCGAGGAGCCCTACATCCTGATCACCGACCGCAAAATCAGTGCCATTCACGACATTTTGCCCGTTCTCGAGAAGCTCGTGCAAAAGGGCAAGCCCCTCCTCATCATTGCTGAAGACGTTGAAGGCGAAGCCCTCGCCACCCTCGTCGTCAACAAGCTCCGCGGCACCTTCACCTGCGTGGCCGTTAAGGCTCCCGGTTTTGGCGACCGCAGGAAGGCTATGCTCTCGGACATCGCCGTCTTGACCAATGGTCAAGTTATTTCCGAAGAGCTCGGTTTAGAGCTTAAGAGTACCGACATTGCCATGCTGGGCCGGGCTCGCCAAGTGCGCATCGGCAAAGAAGAAACCGTCATCGTCGACGGCCATGGCTCTAAAGAAGAGATCAACAAGCGCATCAACCAGATCAAGGTTCAGGTTGAAGAGAGCACCTCAGATTTCGATAAAGAAAAGCTGCAAGAGCGCTTGGCCAAACTCGCTGGCGGCGTCGCCGTCATTCGCGTGGGTGCCGCCACTGAGGTGGAGATGAAGGAGAAGAAGCTCCGCATCGAGGACGCTCTCGCTGCTACCCGTGCCGCAGTCGAAGAAGGCATTGTGCCCGGTGGCGGTCTCGCTTTGCTCGTTTCCATCCCCGTGCTTGACAAACTAGAAGTGGTCGGCGATGTCAAGACCGGTGTCGACATTGTTCGCCGCGCCCTAGAAGAACCCATGCGCCAAATTGCCTACAATGCCGGCCTCGAAGGCGCCGTCATTATCGGCAAGGCCAAGGAGCAACCCGTTGGTTACGGCCTAGATGCCCTCAGCGGCAAATGGGTAAACATGGTCGAAGCCGGCATTGTCGACCCAGCCAAGGTTGTGCGTAGCGCCCTCCAAAACGCCGCTTCTATCGCCGCCATGATTCTCACCACCGAGACCCTCGTTGCCGACAAGCCAGAGCCAAAGGGCGGCGGTATGCCGAACCCAGGCATGGGCGGCATGGGCGGCATGGACATGATGTAGTGGATGTTTTTCTTGTAGCGCGGCCTACCGGAAAGCTGCTCAGTCTGGCAGCCGAAGTGCAAGAAAAACTAAACATTCGTTACCGGCTGTACGACCAGGCCTTGCCACCACTGCATCTTACCCTCCTGCGTATTAACCCTAGTGGGAAGCAAGATTTGTCCGCGGTCGTAGCCGGTATCAAACAAGCAGTAAACCTCGCGCCCTCGTTCAAAATCGAGGCGCGGGGTTACCTGCGTTTTGGCTCGCCGCATTTAGCGGTGGGTATCGCGGTGCGCCGCACCGCGGCTTTGCTTCGTCTGCGGACTGTACTGGCCGAGAGGCTGGGCGAGCAGGTGGTGCCGGTGGCTGGGGGGCATTGGCGCCCGCATATAACCCTCGTTTCGGCTGCCTTTAGCAATAATGCTTGGGGCGAAGAAGGCTGCCTAGCGGCTTACCACGATGCCCTCGCCTTTCCCATGCGGGCCGAGTGTGCGGTAAGCGAGCTAGAGTTGTGGTATCCTGAATATGTGCCCAAGGTGCAGGTAGTGGCTAGTTTTCACCTGATGCCCTAAGAATGAGTGGAGCACCTTTTTCCTCGCGTTACCCGTTTATTGGTCAAATATGGACAACGCACCAACGGTGCGTTGCTACGGGGGGCCTAGTAGTGCAGGCAAAACACGAAATGGTCATTATTTTAGACTTCGGCGGGCAGTATGCCCAGCTCATCGCGCGCCGCATCCGTGAACTTCAGGTTTATTGCGAGATTTGGACGCATGCAACCACGGCTCTAGATATTGCCAAGGCTAAGCCGCTGGCGGTCATTTTTTCGGGAGGGCCTAATTCGGTGTACGCCCCTAATGCGCCCAAAGTCGACGAGGCAATTTTTGGCCTGGGTATACCCATCCTTGGCATTTGTTATGGCATGCAGCTCATGGCCCAGGCCCTCGGCGGGCGGGTGGGGCAGACGAAGAGCGGCGGCGAGTATGGACGCTCCAAGCTAACGGTAACTGAGAGTGGCGGCATTTTTGCCGGGCTGCCGGCGACGATGACGGTTTTGATGAGCCACGGTGATGCCGTCACTTTTCTGCCGCTGGGCTTTACCGGCACAGCCACCACGGCCGACACCCCTCTGGCGGCCATGCACGACCTGGGGCGTGGGTTAGTCGGGGTGCAATTTCACCCTGAGGTAGTGCCCACCGACTTTGGGAGCATTATGCTAAAAAACTTCTTGTTTGGTACGGCCCGGGCGCACGGCGATTGGCAGATGAATTCCTTTGTCGATACCGCCACCTCGGCAATTGCAGATCTGGTGGGTGAGGATGAAGTCATTTGCGGTTTAAGCGGCGGGGTAGATTCGGCAGTGGCGGCCCTCCTGGTGCATCGCGCCATCGGCACCAAGCTCACCTCCATCTTTGTCGACCACGGCCTATTGCGTAAGGGCGAAGCCGAGCAGGTGGTGCACACTTTCCAACACGAACTAGGGCTTAAACTCGTCTACGTCGATGCCCGCGAACGTTTCGTGGCGAAACTCCTGGGCATTACCGACCCCGAAGCGAAGCGCAAAATTATTGGCAACGAGTTTGTGCGGGTCTTTGAAGAAGAGGCTCTGCGGGTGGGTGGCGCCAAGTTCCTGGTGCAAGGCACGCTCTACCCCGATGTCATCGAGAGCGGCAGCTCCACTGCGGCCACCATCAAGACCCACCACAATGTGGGAGGGCTTCCCAAGGACATGAAACTATCCCTCATCGAGCCACTGCGCTACCTTTTTAAAGACGAAGTGCGCGCCGTAGGGCGTGAACTCGGCCTCGCCCCAGTTATCGTCGAAAGACACCCCTTCCCCGGCCCGGGGCTGGCCGTGCGCATCATGGGTGAAGTTACCAGAGAGCGTCTGTTTACCTTGCGCGAGGCAGACTTTATCGTGCGTGACGAAATCGAGTGTGCCGGACTTCACGGTGACATTTGGCAGTGCTTTGCCGTACTAACCGGAGTAAAGACCGTCGGCGTCATGGGCGACGAGCGCACCTACGCCGAAGTCGTCGCCGTGCGAGCCGTTTCGTCCACTGACGCCATGACCGCCCAGTGGTACCGACTCCCCTATGATGTGCTGGAGCGTATTTCGCGCCGCATTGTCAATGAAGTGCGGGGCGTCAATCGGGTAGTCTACGACATCACCAGCAAGCCCCCGGGAACGATAGAGTGGGAGTAGCAGACAAAAACCCTGAGAACACTGATGGGTCTGCCCCCTTTTTGTAGACTCGCTTATAAAATATAAGCAATTGACATGTGCTTTTGGCAAATCTAATTTGACGAAGGTGCGGCGAGATTAAGCCATGTCAAACGACTGAGGGGAGGTGAAATGGCGTGGCAAAAAAGAATCGCGTTTATATCGCATTCGACTTGAAGTCTTTTTATGCTTCTGTAGAGTGCGTCGAGCGAAGCCTTGACCCGATGAACACCAACCTCGTAGTCGCCGATTCCAGCCGCACGGAAAAGACCATTTGCCTTGCTGTTTCGCCCTCGCTCAAATCTTACGGAATTTCTGGGCGGGCAAGATTGTTTGAAGTCGTGCAGAAAATCAGAGAAGCGAATGCAGAGCGCCAACGCTTGGCACCTGGACGCGCGTTCACTGGAGAATCATATGACTTTGCGGTGCTAAAAACCTCGCCTGCCCTGGCTATTTCCTATATAGTCGCACCGCCGCGCATGGCTCTGTATATGAAGTACAGCACGCGGATTTACAGCACTTATTTAAAATATGTTGCCCCTCTGGATATTCATGTTTACTCAATCGATGAGGTGTTCATCGATGCCACGAGTTATTTGAACACTTATCATCAAACGCCACGGGAGATGGCCATGATGATAATTCAGGAAGTTCTCAAGACGACCGGCGTCACAGCGATAGCTGGGATTGGCACGAATCTATATCTTGCTAAAATCGCGATGGACATTCGTGCGAAACATATTGCGCCAGATAAAGACGGTGTACGGATTGCGGAGCTGGATGAGGCAAGCTACCGCCAACTGCTCTGGACACACCGCCCGCTTACGGATTTCTGGCGTGTTGGACAGGGATACGCCAAGAAGCTAGAGGCACATGGGATGTTTACAATGGGCGATGTAGCAAGATGCTCTGTTGGAAAGCCCAGCGAGTACAAAAACGAAGGTTTGCTTTATAAGCTTTTCGGCATCAATGCAGAGTTGCTGATCGACCATGCCTGGGGCTGGGAGCCTTGCACGATAGCCGATATTAAGGCGTATAAGCCCAGCACCAACAGTATAAGTTCGGGGCAGGTTCTTCATCTCCCCTATACTTTTGATCAAGCAAAACTGATTGTGCGGGAAATGACTGACCTTCTAGTTTTAGATTTAGTTGGAAAAGGCCTTGTCACCGACCAGATGGTTTTGACCATAGGATATGACATTGAAAATCTCACGAATCCAGAGATCAGCAAGGCCTATCACGGTGAAATCACAACAGACCATTATGGCCGCAAGATTCCTAAACACGCCCACGGCACCGCTAACTTGCGGCGCCAGACATCCTCCACGAGGTTGATCATGGATGTGGTTATGAAGTTGTTGGACCGTATTGCAGATAAAAACTTACTGGTTAGAAGAGTCAATATCACGGCAAATCATGTCGTCAGTGAAAATGCTGTATCAAAGCCCGGCCCCTTCGAGCAGCTTGACCTGTTTACAGATTATGCAGTTGTGCAAAAGAAAACTGCGGAGGAAGATGCAGCGTTGGCACGAGAAAAAAGGATGCAGGAGGCTGTCATTAAGATAAAGAATAAGTACGGCAAAAACATTGTCCTGAGGGGTATGAACCTTGAAGAAGGCGCTACAACAACTTCTCGCAATCGACAGATTGGAGGACATAAGGCGTGATGAATCCATACGATGACATTATCAATTTGCCGCGCCACACCTCCAAATCGCGGCCGCATATGTCCGCACATGACCGCGCGGCACAGTTTTCCCCGTTTGCTGCGCTCACTGGTTACGATTCCGCTATCACTGAAACAGGTCGTTTAACAGATAATAAAGTGGAGTTGGATGAATACAGCAAGGCAGATTTGAACGAGAAACTATCCAAAATAAATGGCCAGATAGACGAGCAGCCCCAAGTCTCGATCACCTATTTTCGGCCGGACAAAAAGAAAGCCGGTGGCACGTATATTACGGCTACCGGAGTCGTTAAGAAAATAAATCCGTATGAGCGGACGGTGGTCATGCAGGACGCCACGATGATTCCGATGGATGATATTTCTGAAATAGACGGTGCGATGTTCGGCACATTCAAAGATTGAGGTGCCTGCAGTGCTTGAAGAATCCGAAGCAGAGAGTAGCGAGTAAGCGCCCGGACCTTGATTGACAAGAGGGCAATTCTCTAGGATAATAAATATAACAGTAATCATTACCACTTGGGGGAAGACAGATGGACAGCATGGCAGACAGGTTGCGCGCCAAGGGTTTGAAGGTGACACCACAGCGGGTGGCGATTTACGGACTGTTGCTTGATACCAACGAGCATCCTACGGCCGAAAGACTGTGGGAAGAGGTCAAGAAGGAGCATGTCGCGGTGAGCTTTAACACCGTCTACACCACTTTGCACGCTCTGATTGAAGCCGGCCTTATTCAAAGGCTCCATAGTGGCAATGCCGCGCACTACGATGCCGATATGGCACCCCATGTGCACCTCAGTTGTCAGGTATGTGGTGAGGTCGGCGATTGCAGCGCCGATATAGGCATTGACCTCCTCGGCATTAGCCCCCGGGTACAAGCGGCTACTGGTTTCTGCACGGAGAAGGTCGAACTGACCCTCTACGGGTGTTGCGCGCACTGCGCTACGACAGCTACTTCAATCCCGCGCGCCAAACACTGATCCTCCGTATCCTGAACTATCCTAATATTTGGCAGATAAAAAGGCAAGGGGGGCAGTTCTCTTTGTCACGCCGCTACTTGGGATGTTGTAGCGCCGGCACAAAAACCGGCGACCTCGTTCGGTCCTTGGG
>QLUC01000036.1 GCA_018725275.1 Bacillota bacterium
TATATTTCTTGTGAGTGAGCCGTTTGTCCTTTAGTTAGATTTTAGCTGAGTGATTGCGTGGACTTTATATTTTAAGTTCCCCGTGCTATACTGTTCCTGTAACTAAATAGCCTTTGTGAGGGTTCCCCAAACTGGGGATTAAAAGGGAATCAGGTTACAAGCCTGAACGGTCCCGCCACTGTATCGGGTAGCAATCGGCATGAGCCACTGTCTGCGTTAGTAGATGGGAAGGAGCCGGGCGCGCCAATCCCGAAGTCAGGAAACCTGCCCCACAATGAAGACATGTCCTTCGGTCGAGGGGACAAGGTCAGAGCCATTGGGGTGCCCTTTTGCTCTACCGATCCTCAACCAGTAGGTTGGGGATTTAAATTTTTTTAAGGGGGAAGTACATGCCACCCATGAACTTGGCGTAATTCACCAATGCAGGCAGGCTTAAATTTAAGGAGGTCAAACTATGAAAAAATTTTCCATCTTGGCGCTTATAGCCATAGTATCCCTTTTCGCAGTCGGCTGTGCTCCCATCACGGCCCTTTTACAACGCAACATAGTCCTTACCGATGATTACGGTCGGGAAGTAACCCTGCCAAAGCCTGCGGTGCGCATTGTCTCCCTCGTGCCCAGCAACACGGAAATGCTATTCGCTCTCGGCTTAGGTGACAAAGTTGTCGGTGTGACCGAATTTTGCAACTACCCTGCCGAGGCGCAAGCGAAGGACAAGGTGGGCGGCTTTGGCGCACCTTCAGTTGAAAAAATCGTCAGCGTCAAACCAGACCTCGTAGTCGCCGCCAGCTTGCACCAAAGCGTACTCGAGCAGCTGGCCCAGCTTAACATCCCAGTGATCGCACTGAACCCAAGAAACATCCAGCAGATAATGGACAATGCCATTTTGCTCGGCCGGGCAACCGGCGCGACCAGGCAGGCGGAGAGCTTAGTAAAAGAGATGAATGCTACGCTACGGCAAGTGGAGGAAAAAACCAAGGCTTTGGCCGAGATCGCCAAACCACTCGTCTATTTTGAGATTTGGCATGACCCCCTAATGAGTGCCGGACCTAACACGTTTATCCACGAACTCATTACTAGGAGTGGTGGCAAAAACCTCGCTGCCGGGGCCGCCACGGACTGGCCTAATCTGTCCCTAGAGGACATCCTCGCCCAAAGACCCGCGGTCATGTTCCGCGGTCATGGTACACTGACGGTCGAGGAAATTAGCGCCCGCACTGATTGGGGAACTATTCCTGCCATCGCTAACAACAGAGTCTACTTGGTCAATGAGGACCTGGTGCTGCGCCCCGGTCCGCGCATCGTTCTTGGTCTGCTCGACATGACTAAGCGTCTGCACCCAGGACTATGGCGTTAGTCAAGGTTTTGGCGAGCACAAGGAGAGGGAGACTGACAGTCACCCTCTCCTTGGCCTTGGCGGTGGCATTGCTTCTGGGACTGGCGGTTGGGGCGGTCGACATCTCCCCCACCCGTCTTGGCCACTCGATAGGCCAACTCTTCACTGTTCCGCTTGCCGAATGGGATTTTGAAACCATTGTTTTGTTCCGCTTGCGACTCCCCCGAGTTATCCTCGCGGCGATGGTGGGCGCGGGGTTAGCCACCGCGGGCGCTATTCTGCAGGGCCTTTTGCACAACGGCTTGGCCGATTCGCACATCCTAGGAGTTTCTTCCGGCGCCAGCCTGGGAGCGGCTGTATCCATGCTTTTGGGTTTGCGTTTCACTTTTTTTGGTCTTGGCGCTGTTACTCCCATGGCATTCCTCGGAGCGGTAGCGACCTTGGTTGTAGTCATTATCATCGCTCGCCGTGTAGCTGGTAGCTCCACTTTAGGGTTATTGCTCGCCGGCATTGCCATGAGCAGTTTTCTCTCCGCCCTGGTTTCCCTTTTAGTCTATTTTAGTGGCAACCGCATCCACCCCTTACTCTTCTGGCTGATGGGCAGCTTTGCCGGGCGTGGCTGGCAACATGTTGCGCTGGCCAGCCCCTATTTACTTGCCGGTTACGCCCTGGCTTTTTTCTATCACCGCTACCTTACGGCCATCAGCCTTGGCGACATGACTGCCCATCATCTTGGGGTGAACGTCGAAAAAGTTCGCCTCGTTTTGCTTTGTTCCACTGCCTTGCTCACTGCCGCCTGCGTGGCGGTGAGCGGTGTCATAGGCTTTGTCGGACTTATGACTCCCCATGTGGCCCGCCTCCTTGCCGGTGAGAACTACCGTCGGCTGCTACCCTATTCCGCGCTGCTAGGGGCAACATTTCTGACGCTGGCCGACCTTGTAGCGCGGGTGTTGCTGCGACCTACTGAACTTCCGGTGGGGATCATTACTGCGCTGGCAGGAGGGCCTTTCTTCCTTTACCTGCTTGCCAGAAGCCGAAAGGCGATGATATGATGCATCCACTAGCGATTGTTGGGCTTTGTTTTAGCTATGCCGAGCGACCGGTCTTAAAGAATATCACCGCTCATTTCCCAAAGGGTAGCTTTACCGGCATAATAGGTCCGAATGGTTCAGGGAAGTCGACTTTGGTGAAAGTGATTGCCCGCTGGTTAGCACCCGCGAGCGGTCAAGTGTGGCTTAATGGCAAAACCACGGCCCAGCTGTCGCACCAACAAGTGGCCCGTGCTCTGGCAGTGGTTGAACAGGAAAGTATTCACGGTATCGACCTGACGGTGCGTGAGTTAGTAGGGCTAGGGCGGCTGCCCCACCAGTCCCCCTTGCAGAATGAGACCGCAGAAGACAAGGCCATTATCGAGCAGGCCTTAAGCAAGGCGGGCCTCTCTGACCTACAAGACCGCCTCCTCAGCAAGCTGAGTGGCGGCGAGAAGCAAAGGGCGCGCATTGCCACCGCCTTGGCCCAGAATTGTCCGGTCCTAATCCTAGATGAACCGACCACTCATCTTGATATCAGGCATCAGATGGAGTTACTCACCCTCCTGCGTTCACTGGCCCAGGGAGGTATGACCATCATTGCCGTTCTTCATGATATAAACTTAGCCGCGTTATACTGCCAAAGAATCTTGGTCATGGCGGCAGGTGAGCTATATGCCTCCGGAACACCAGCTGAGGTGCTGCAACCAAGACTAATCGAAGCTGTCTACGGCTGTCAAGTTAGCGTATTCATGCACCCGAGTGCGGGTATCCCGCAGATTTCGTTAATACCACTCTAGGAAACCGCTCCATCTGCTACTCTGCCGCGTCGACCACTGAAATACCATACCGTTATGAATCCCACAACCATGCTTAACAAAATAAATCCACTGAACTCGGTGGGAACGAGAGCTCGGGTGGAGCCTAGGATGAGGCCGGCGAAGAAGTACGATAAGAGGTCCCGATAGCGGGCATAGAGCTTATCGAGCACATAGGCGAGCAAGAACAAACCCGCCACGCTGCCCAGGGCGAAGATCAAGAGCTGCCCGACTGCCATCTCCTTGATATAGTAGAGCATCGTGTCGTATATGCCCATAATAATGAGCACCGAACTCCCCGGCACTCCCGGCAAGACCATGGCGGCTGTACTCAGTGCTCCACCGATGAGCAGCGTTAAGGCACCTACCGGCGCGGAACCAGGCTCAATAACGAGTGGCTCAGCTCCAAAGAGCACGCCAATGGTCAGGCCAATGCCTAGGCATAGTACCCTCGCCATATTTGGCCTTGGTCCATCGCTGAGCACCGAGCGTACGGAGGCGACCAAACTACCCAGTAGAAAGGCCACCGTGATGTCGCGAAAGCGCTCGAAAATGATGGCAAAAACGGTGCCCCCAAGGAAAATTCCCATAACCATGCCGCCAAAAATGGGTATGTAGGGCTTTAAGTTCAGACGCACCAAATCGGCAATCATCTTTTCATACAAACCCATGATGAGAAACACTGTTCCGCCGCTCATTCCGGGCAAAATAACGACTAAACCCAGAATAAAGCCTTGTACTAGAGAACGCATGGCTATCGCTCCTTACTTGTTCATGACAATCGGGGTGGCCTCGGAACAAAAGGAACCGTCCCCTCTGTTTCCACTCTCGAGAAAGGGTGACTGTGGTGTTATACGATTTGGTGGTTGTAGGTGGTGGCGCTGCGGGGATAGTGGCGGCCATCGTGGCGGCGAGAACGGGCGCCAGCGTTCTCATCTTGGAGAAAAACGAAAAGCTTGGCAAGAAACTGCTCGCCACTGGGAATGGTCGCTGCAATTTAGGCAATGATGACCTAAGCCTAGACAATTTTGTTTGCCACGACCTCACGGCGGCAAAACAGGTTCTGGAGCGGTTTGGTACCGCAGAGGCTGTGCAGTTTTTTGCCGGACTTGGTCTGGTAATAGTCAGCGAGGAAGGCCGCTGGTATCCACGCACTAAGCAGGCGTCAAGCGTCCTCGAGGTGCTACAGCAAGAACTTAGGCAACTGCGGGTGGAAGTGATTACTAGTTCGCCAGTCTACGCCATCGTTGCCACTGATACCGGCTTTACTTTGACCCATAAGGCGGGCTCCCAAGCAGCGCGGCTCGTCCTTCTAGCCACGGGCGGCATGGCGGCACCCCAACTAGGCTGTTCCGGAGACGGTTACGCGCTAGCTAAAGCCTGCGGACACAGCATCTTGCCACCCTCGCCTGCTCTCGTCGGTCTTAAAATTAAGTCTTTATATCGAAAAGCACTCTCTGGTTTAAGGGTCAAAGCGGAGGTATCCATCCCCGAGCTAAATTTGTCCGAGCGAGGCGAGATAATATTTACCGATTACGGTCTGTCTGGCATTCCGGTATTTGACCTCACGCGACAGATTGGTCATCGCCAAGGGTTAACCTTGCGCTTAAGGCTCGCCTATGATGAGCGCGAGGAGGTTCTGCTTGGGCAATTTTGGCGAGAGCGCATAAAGCACCTTGCTCATAAATATATAGATGAGGTCCTGACGGGGTACCTTCCCCAGCAACTCATTGTGCCCGTACTGCGGGAAATCGGCCTCGCCCCCAAGACCTTAGCCGGGCAGTTGCCTGAAGAATGTATCGCTCGCTTATGCCTTTTGCTCTGGTCGTGGGATTTTCCGATAATTGGACTCAATACCTGGGAGCAGGCCCAAACAACCTGGGGCGGAATCCCGCTAAATGAAGTCGACCCTGCGACCCTCACCTCGCACCGCCAGCCGGGCATCTTCTTCGCGGGGGAAATCCTCGACGTCCACGGACGATGTGGAGGCTACAATCTGCACTGGGCCTTCGCCAGTGGGTTTGTGGCCGCACAAGCTATTGCTCGTTGCCATCAATTCTAATCACAACTCGATTGGGCAGGCAGACGATGACCTCGCCTGGCCTACTCTTACGGCCCATCTTGATGCATAGTTTGTCCGGACAGGCTGAGGCTATGATGCGTATATAGGCACCAGCGATTTCGATGACGCTCTCCCCCCGTACGCCTTGCACCACGACCTGCCTCATCCCCACTGCAGGGTCGAGGACCACGGTCTCGACCGGCCTGTTGTCAACCAAAATAGTAGCCTGCTGCCCGGAGGGCGTGACGTAGCGCCAATAAAGAACCCCGACCCCCATGAGCACCGCCAGTAGCAGTACAATTACTGCTATTTTTTTGTCCATCGAAGTCACAGTAGTATCGCCCCCTTATAGCACTTGCCCACCATAAATATACATGATTGTTAGTATTATCAGCAGTATGACCGCCACGATGAGCGAACCAATGGTAACATTCTGCAGACTGAAAGTGCTCGCCGTACTTCCTATCCCCTCCAACTTGTTCAGGTCCTCCGGGACTCGGGCAGCCGCCTTCCCTACTTGCTCATAAGCTTCACCGACAGCCGCATCAACCACGCTCATGCCGTGCGCCACAGTGTGTACCTGGCCGCCGACCTCGCGATACGCTCTACTCACACCTTGGTCTAACTGTCTCGCCTGCTCAACAATTTGTGATGTCCCGTGTCCGACTGCCTCGTAGCCCTCGTCAATGAGGTCATCAAAGCGCTTGACCTGCCGCAAAAGACGCCCAGAAATCGTGCCACCGCGATCATAGACATCGCAGATGCCGCCATCAGCCTTGGTCGCATACAGGCAGCACAGCATTAGAAAAAAGTTATAGGCTGGGCGAAAGACAAGCGCCTCAACGGATAGCCATTTCGGGTATTTCCATGCGAAAAACCGGCAGTATGTGGCGATGACAAACACAATAATGCCCAAGGCAAAGGGCCAAAACACGCCGCCATAGGCATAGGCCGTCCAAAAATCTACCGTGGCTAATTTTTTAATTAGGTAGGTGATATTCACGAAGGTGCCCTCCGCCGCGAGACTGAAAAAGCGCATGGCTAGCCCAGGGAACATGCCGACGAGTAGCATTCCGCAACACAAAACGCCAAGGACTGCCCGCATCAGCCAGCCCTCTTGCCGATAACGCAATTCAGTACCCTTAAACTTGCCGAAAAATATGCCTAGATACAATTTTATGAAGTAGGCCGCGGTTATGGCACTGCCAAGGACGAACAGCTTTTCGGTCATCAGTAGCCACCAGCTGTCACCATGTTCCGCTACGGTAACTAGGGCCTTATGAATCAAGATTTTACTGCCAAACCCAGCGAAACCAGGCAAGCCCAAGACCGATAATGAGGCGATGAGGGCGGCAATCGCCGTAAAGGGCAGAAAACGCGCCAACCCACCCAAGCGATCAAAGTGTAAGCTCCCAGCATGCAAATAAATCACCCCTCCTAAGAGAAACAGGGTTGTGCTAAACAAAGCGTGATTAAACGCATGAAATATTGCCGCAGTATGGGCCAGCCCCCCTTCTTTGGTGAGGTACATGGCCGATGCCAGCGCAAGCACAATATATCCCATCTGGCTAATACTCGAATAAGCCAGTAATCGCTTAATGTTGCTCTGCATAAGCGCGAGAAAACCACCCATCAGCATGGTCACCAAGCCCAGCCCCAGTAATATGAGACCGATATTTTCTTGCACCAAAGTAGCCGCTGGAGCAAGGGTCTCACTCTTGTTAGCTAATGTCACGGTCAGGAAAACAACCAGTCCATACACGCCGGTCTTGTTCATGGCCCCCGAAAGCATGGCTGTAGCTGGCGCTGGGGCAGAAACATAGGTATAGGGCAGCCAGATGTGGAGGGGCACTAAACCCATTTTTAGGCCGAAGCCGACGAGAAACATCAAGGCAAGGAGATAGGGGTTGACCCCCCTCTCCAGAAGAACATGGAGCTTGGGGGCGATTTCCGCGGTGCCGGTGGCCCAAACCAAGAGCAAGATGCCAAAGAGCAGTACCAGCCCCCCCGCGACACTCATATAAAGATAGATATCCCCAGCGCGCCGAGCATGATCGCTCTCGGCATGAACAACTAATGGGTAAGCCGCAAAGGTCATCAATTCAAAAAAAACAAAAAAAGTGAAGTAGTCGTTGGCCAAGAAGACACCCACACATCCACCCATACTTAAAAGGAAAGAAGCAAAAAACCTGCGCGGAGAATGAGTGCTTTTCAGGAATGACACGGCAAAGATGCTGGCTAAAAACCAAAGTGCAGCGACCGTCACCGCCAGCGTCACGCCAAGAAATGATGGACGAAAGCTCAGGCCATAATCAACAACATGGAGAAGATTAAGCTGCAGTATAGTTCCAGCCTGACGCAAATTAAACACCACCACCAAGGCGACCAAGGAGAGGAAGGCCGCGAGCACAGCCACGACACGTGGCCATAACCAGGAGCGCGCTGGATTAAGCAGAAGGAGGAGCGCACCCAGCATGGGCGCTAAAATAGGCAGTAGGAGGAGTGTATCGCGAGTAAACATCAACTCACCCCTTAATGAACGCCCAGGAATAATGCCCCGGCCGCCCTTTTAGCAAGATCTAAGGCGGGGTTCTGCGGGAAGAGATCAATCAGAAGGATAATCAATGCCAGCACAACCATGGGAGCGAGCATCTTCCAGGGCAACTCAGGCGATTTGCGCGCTTGACCCTCGGTGGACTGCTGTTTGCCAAAGAGGGTGTTTTGAATAAGAGGGAAGTAGTAAATGAAGTTCATCATGGAACTAAGGAGCAGCAGTAGGACAAAACCCCAATTTCCCGCATCAAGGGAGCCCAAAGCTAATTCCCACTTGGACACAAAACCCACCAAGGGCGGTATGCCGATCATGGAAAGCGCCGCTATGGTAAACACCAGCATGGTAACCGTCATTTCTTTGCCAAGACCCGTCCAATCTGAGACGCGCCTCTTACCCGTCTTGTGAATGACTGCGCCAGCTGCCAAGAATAGGCTGGCCTTCATCGTTGCGTGGGCAAAAATATGGAATATAGCACCAATTAGGGCGCGCTCTTGGAGCAGTCCAATGCCAAGCAAAATGTATCCCATCTGCCCGACGCTCGAATAGGCAAGGCGACGCTTAATATCTTCTTGCGAAATAGCGACGGCAGAACCGAGGAATATCGTGATGGCCGCCAGAACCAGCATGGAATTGTCTAGACCGGCTTCGCGGATACCTTCGTATCCGAAGACATTGAATACCACGCGCATCAGGCCGTAAACACCAGTCTTCAACATGACTCCGGAGAGCAGGGCACTGGCTGGGCTCGGAGCAACCGGATGAGCTTCAGGCAACCAAACATGAAGGGGGACTATGCCCGCCTTGATGCCGAAGCCGATTAAGAAGGCATAGAAAGCCAGTATGGCCAGCCCACTTACTTCGGCGATAAAACCGCCCGGAGCAAAGGTCACTGTGCCGGCAATCTCGAAAACCGCAATTGTGGCAAAGAACAGCGCCAAGCCTCCCGCAATGGTAAGGACCAGGTACCTGTAGCCGGCTCGCATGGCCTCGGGCGTTTCCTCATGCACAATCAGAACATAGGCGGAAAGGGACATCAGCTCAAAGAACAGAAAAAAGGTGAAGAGGTCGCCACTCAATATGACCCCCATAGTACCCGCCAAAGTTAACGTTGAAAAAGGATAGTAGCGATTCTTGGCATGTTCCTTGACCATGTACTCCGTGGCATAGATGGTCACCAAGAACCACACCAATGAAACCACTAGACCCACGAGGAGGGACAAATAATCAATGCTAAAAGACATCCCGAGTGGCGGTAAAATGGCCGGAAATTCAATAAAGACGAAGTCCCCGGCGATTACTCGTGGATAGTTACTCAACAACAGTAAGAACGAAACCAGTGGCGCAAGGACAGCAAGCGCATTGCGCAACCGCCAGGAACGCCGCTCAACGAGGTAGATGACGGCAAACAATACTAGGGGAATGATAACAGCCAAAACTGGCGTTTGAAAAATCAATAGCATGTCCGACCCTCCAAATTTAACGCATTATCAGCGCGGCCGTTTGGCGCACTAATGGCAGGAGAACTGAGGGCATTAGTCCATAGAACAACACGGCCAATGATAAGACGACGAGCGGCAATTGCACGGCGATTGATGGCTCACTCACGGTAGGCGAAGCGTCGTGCCCAAAGTAAGCGGTAATGATAAGCGGAAAGTAGTAGACCGCGGAGAGCAGGCTGCTCAACAAGATGAGCCCCGCGAAGATGGCCTGACCCGCATCAAGGGCCCCAAGTGCGAGGTAGAGCTTTGATATGAAGCCCGCTGTGCCGGGAATGCCTACCATAGACAGAGCCCCCAAGGTGATACAGGCAAAAGTGAGCGGCATCCGCCTGCCAAGCCCATGCAGTTGCGAGATCTTCTTATAGCCGCTTTGGTGTATTACTACCCCCACCGCCAAAAACAGCAAGGTCTTCATGATGGCATGAATGAGAATGTGCCATACCGCGCCCTCTACTGCCCTCGCGCTCAGCAAGG
This sequence comes from Bacillota bacterium, assembly GCA_018725275.1. Classification (GTDB taxonomy): domain Bacteria; phylum Bacillota; class UBA994; order UBA994; family UBA994; genus BS524. The sequence continues at coordinate 9,772 of QLUC01000036.1, forward strand.
AGAATCCGAGGAAGATATACCCTACCTGCACCACGGTAGAAAAGGCCAGGAGGCGCTTAATGTTATCTTGAACTATGGCAAAGACGGACCCGGCCACAATCGCCAATGAGGCCATAACAAGCAAGATTTGGCGTATCGGCAGGAGGTAAAATAGCTCCATACCCAAAGTCATATAGGCTATGCGTATGAAGGCCACGATGTAGACCTTGACCACCAGGCCGCTGAGCAAAGCACTAGAAGCGGTAGGAGCGTTAGCATGGGCATCGGGCAACCAAATATGCAGGGGGAAGAGCGCGGACTTAACACCCAGACCCACGACCATAAAAGCGAGTGCGGTCAGCACATTCAAGGGGTACTGCCCCGCCGTTACCGCCAGTGTCTGCCTCATAAAATCCATATTCAAATGTCCGGTGACCATGAAGAGGAGGGCGATGCTAAAGAGCAGCCCTCCCGAGCCGAGAGCGCTCAAAATAAGGTACCGAAAACTAGCCTCAACACTCTCCTTAGTACCCTTAACCGCAATAATGGCGACCGCCGCTAACGAACTTATTTCCACGAATACAAATAGGTTGAAGATATCTCCTGCCATGACGATGCCGTGCATGGCGGCAGTTAACAGGAGAATGAGGGCATAGTAGCCAGCCTCATACTTGACTTCTCGCGGCGCAAAAACGGCAAACCAGAAGATGACAAGCGAGATCACTGATATTACCAAGGACACATAGGCCGCAAAGGCATCCACCACTAAGACGATACCATGCGGAGCGGCCCATCCCCCAACATTATAGACCATGGTACCGTTTTCGAGGACATTCCCGGCGACTAAAAAAGAAAGTATGGTCACCAACAGGCCGGCACCAAGAAAGAGCGCTTTGGCCACTAGCAGATGCTTGCGCACCAGGGGCACGATGAAGCCTGCGGTGAGCAAGGTAACCACCATGAGAATTGGGGCATGTGATAGACTAAACATATTTTTTGCCTCTAATCGCAATGATTTCATCAGAATCGATAGTGCCGTAATGCTTGTGTAGGAGGACAACCAAGGCCAGGGCGAAGGCGGTAAAGCTCACTGAGATGACAATACCGGTAAGTATGAGGGCCGAAGGCACAGGATTGACAAATCTTTCGACTCCGGGAAGGAGGATAGGAGCCTGCCCTCCTTCCCGGTAACCAATGGCGACAAAAAAAAGAAAGATTGCGGTATCCATGATGTTGAGGGCCATCAGTTTCTTAATGAGGTTGCGATGGGTGAGCATCGTATGAAATCCAATGACAAAGAGGATTACCGATGTCAAATAATAGATATTACCGTAAAGTCGCTCAAGGATTTCCACGCTCATCACTTCCCCCTTCCAAGAGTTCCTGGAATAAAGACAAAATAGTCCCACTGACCTTTGCCCCGAGCGCGAGCGTAATGATGAGAATCATGCCGCTGCTCCACAATTGCCCCGGCACACCGAGTGGGAATACACCCCGGTTGGTGAGGAAATTATAGCCAAAAAATAGCCCGACAAAGCCAACGGCTACGTAAATGAGGGCCCCGGCTGCTTCAAAGAAAACTGATGTATCATGATCAATGCGATGTTTGATTCTAGCGAAGCGAAAGGTCAGGCTGTAGAGTATTAAACTTGCGCCGATGACCGCGCCTCCCGAAAACCCGCCCCCCGGGGAAAGATGTCCATGAAAGAGAATGTACATGCCAAAAAGCTGGATAAAGGGCAGAAGCAAACGGTTTACCACCTCTAAAACCATATCATGCATGGTGTTCACCTTGATACAACGCCGCCGAAACAGCCAAAACAGCCACAAACAGCACCGTAGCCTCTCCTAAAGTGTCGTACGCTCGATAATCTAAAATGATGGCGGCGATGGTATTAATAGCCCCCGTATCTTGGGCGCTATCGCGAAGATATTTGTCCATGACGCCCCGATGGGCGGGGGCCTGCCCGTCGCCAAAGGTTGGCATTTCCGCAACTGTCAAGACCAAGAGCATTCCTATGGCCGCCAGAACGAGCACCGGAAGGACTTTTTTCACTCTTCATGCCTCCTCGTGCGACTGATGGCTGCCAAAAACAACAACGAAGTAGCGCCGGCGCCAATGGCTGCCTCCGTTATAGCAATATCCGGCGAGTGTAGCTGTTGCCAGATAATGGACATAACCATACTGTAAGCACCAAAAATTATCACAGCACTGAGGAGATCCTTGGTGCGCGCCACGACGACGGCACAAACCACCAAGAACACCAGTAACAAAATGTTAATTGCCTGGAGCATCGCCATCCCCCCTCTCGGTGCGATAGACGGCACGCGCCATGTAATGGGCGGCAGTGGGGTTAGCAATCCACAGAAAGACTATAATAACGGCTAGCTTCAACCGCAGATACACCGTGCCTGGGAAAAACATAAGTCCCACGAGGATGAGGCCGGCACCTAAGGTGTCGCACTTAGTCGTGGCATGCATGCGGGTCAAAACGTCAGGAAAGCGAATGAGACCGAGCGTGCCAGCCGCAAAAAAGAACAGCCCCGCCAGAATAAAGGCAACGCCAATACCATGAACGATGATTACTAACATACGGTCCGGATCCCCCCCTTCACACGATGGTTCCTCTCTCTAAGTAACGTGCCACACCGATGGTCAACAAGAAACTAATAAGCGCATATACCATGGCCACGTCGATGTAGAAAGGCGCCTCGTGGAAGATATAGCCGATGAGCACGAGAACGACCATTGTCTTGGTACCGATAACATTGATGGCGACAACGCGATCAGCCGGGGTCGGACCGGCGATAGCCCGATAAAGTGCCGCAAAAGTGAGCAGGACTAGGACTAGACAAGAAACTAACAGTGCAGCTAAAACCATTAACAGCACCTCCTCTCGATGGCCACCAAGCGATTTTCTATGTGCCAGTCGGTGAGCCCTGCGGCGGCGGCGTCATTTAAGGCATGCACCACAAAGGCCCCAGACTGCGGCGCTTCTACCGTCAGCGTGCCTGGGGTGAGGGTGATGCTATTGGCGAGGACCACCCGCATGGTTGTTTCATCAAGTTTACTGGGATGCACTACAAATTGAGGCTTTAGGTCCATGCGCCACGCGCAGGCCACAATGGCCACCTGCCAAGCGGCCTTGCAAATATCCACTATGAGCCAGCAAAAAAAAACAAGCCAAGGGAGTAGCGACCGCCGATCGATGTGCAGGTCGTTACTTAGGCTAAGCAACAAATCGTCGTTGAACATTGCTACCAAAAAGGCTACGACTATGCCGGTGATGAGCGATTGCCAATGAAAGCTCTGAGCGAACAAAATCCATACTATAAAAAGGACCAAGGTCCAACCCACTCTGCGACTCCAACTGGGCACGAATGCCACCTCCAAATTACTTGCGCGGTGCCTCCTCTAGAGCCTGCTTGAGAGCAGCAATCAGCCCTTCGCTGGCACCTGTAGCCCCGCTTACGACGTCGACATCCAGCGTCTGCTTGTCTATAACCGCCCGACTGATTTCAGGAATAGCCCTAGCAGCGTAATCTGGTGTCTCGCTGTGTGACAAGACAGCGATGTTGACGATTTTACCGCCTCTGACCGTCACCCGCACTACAATAGGACCTAGTAGCCCCTCGCCTTCGCCCTCATACTCACCGTCGGCCACGGCGCTGATGTCGAGAACCGGCTCAGGCGGGGCGCGCATCACATGAACGTTAAAATTAGCGATGGCCTGCCGCACTCCCCCCGCAACTCCGCGGGCGGAAGTAGTGGCACCGCTCACCGCGACAATGTCCTGCCCGATGGCAACCGCATCACCTTGCTCCTTGCCAACAAACTGACGCAAGAAACCTTGATCTTCGACCTTGTGCCCAATGCCGGCCGTCTCACGATGACCGGTTACTTTAACGCCCAATACTTTCCCAGACACATCAAAAGAGACTAGGAGTTCGATGGGACCCACATGCCCCCGTCCACTGGCCACCATAATGGCACCAACGAGCTGCCCGCCTCGCTTGGCAAGGTAGTGAACAACACCATCGGCGTCAACCTCCGTAAAGGCGTCAGCCATTGGCAGCAGTTCCTGTAAGCGAGCCTCCAACTCGGCTTTCTGTCTCGCCACAATCACTTCACTGGTGACCGAATATGTGGCCGCCAGAGCAGCCCCAGCCACCGCACAGATAATCGCCAAGATAAGACTAAGCTTCAAAATGTCCCGCATATGCACCCTCCATGGTCACACTCTACGCTGCCCATTCTACCACACTTAAGGCCCACTCACCATACTCATAGTTAAACTCGCAGTTATCGTACAGGGAGCCGCGGACTATACGTCCTCGGCTCCCTGTACGGTCGTTATTAGAGCTCG
>QLUC01000037.1 GCA_018725275.1 Bacillota bacterium
CCCTGGGTTGGTAGTGACGACCGGTAAGGGCACCGACTTGCTCCATGATGTCCGCAACTATTTTTGGCGTGGCGTCATAGTACCTGTTGCTTGCTTCGCGCCCTTGGAAATAGATGTCAGGGTTTTGGGCGCGACGGCGAAAGTCGCGCCCGGCATCCATGTCGACAAGATTTTTCATGCTCGCGTAATCGATTTCCTCAATTTTTTGTATTTCGTGCGAGGTGCGGAATCCATCGAAGAAATGCAAAAATGGCACCTTGGTCTTTAGTGTCGCCAAATGAGCCACTAAGGACAAATCCATGACTTCTTGTACTGAAGCTGCGGCAATCATGGCGAACCCGGTTTGCCTTGTAGCCATCACATCAGAATGGTCGCCGAAGATGGACAAGGCGTGGGTTGCCAGAGCACGGGCGGACACATGAAAGACGGTCGGCCAAAGCTCTCCAGCTATTTTGTACATATTGGGAATCATCAACAAGAGCCCTTGCGAGGCCGTAAATGTGGTCGTCAATGCCCCTGCCGCCAAAGCGCCGTGGACGGCTCCAGCCGCCCCGGCTTCAGATTGCAGTTCAGTCACGCGCAGGGTCTGCCCCCACATGTTCTGACGACCATAGGCGGACCACTCGTCTGCGACCTCCCCCATGTTTGAGGAAGGAGTGATTGGATATATGGCCGCAACATCGCTAAAAGCATAGGCTACGTGGGCGGCAGCAGTATTGCCATCGATGGTGACTTTGTTTCTAGGCATAGTATTTTGTCGTCCTTTCTTATAGACATGATAATGTATACAGTATACTACAACCTGAAACAAAAATCTTCCCCTTTCTCCGAAACCAGTAATTTTAACTTAGGACAATGTTTACTAGGCTTCCTTTTACCACAATTATCTTGCGCACGGTAGAATTGACCAAGAAGGGCAGGACCTTTTCTGCCTGCAAGGCGAGGGCCTTGACGGCCTCTTCATTGGCATCGCTTTCCACCTCAATCTTATCGCGCAGGCGACCGTTCACTTGCACCGCCAACTGGATTCTGTCCCTGCTCAAGGCTTTCGGGTCATGCTGGGGCCATGTTTCAGAGTGAACAGAATTAGAGTGACCTAGAGTAGCCCAAAGTTCCTCTGCCAAGTGGGGGGCAAAGGGAGCGAGCAAGCGAACAAAGTCTTCAGTCACTTGCCGTACGAGAATTCCATTTTTTGTGGGAGCCTCTAGATCGTATCGATTGAGGGCATTGGTCAGTTCCATGAGTTTCGAAACACAGGTGTTAAAGCCAAAGTCAAGAACATCTTGAGTAATACCATGAATGGCACGATGCAAAACATAATTTAGCTCTTGCTCGGCCCCCCCCATAGATTCTCCAGCATGGTTCATCCCTTCTATCGCTCGCTCAATCACACGCTCTACCCTCTCCACGTAACGGGCGGTAGCTTTAATGCCATCGTCGCTCCACGGACCGCCTTCAAGATAGTTAAAGCCAAATAGTAGGTAGAGCCGAAAAACATCCGCGCCGTACTTATCGATATAAGCGTCAGGAGAAACCACATTGCCTTTAGATTTACTCATTTTTTCGCCATCTGCGCCCAGGATAATCCCTTGATGCACAAGGGATTTGAAGGGTTCGCCGAAGTTTACGTATCCCATGTCCTTCAGCGCTTTAACTATAAAACGTGCGTACAACAAGTGCATGACCGCATGCTCCGGTCCTCCAACATACATGTCCACCGGCAGTAATCTGTTTATCCAATCAATATCCCACGGCTGGTCATTGTTTTTGTTGTCCGGGTAACGCAAAAAGTACCAGGAGGAATCAACAAAAGTGTCTAGGGTATCCGTCTCCCGCTTGGCCTGTTTGTGGCATTTAGGGCATGGTACATTGACAAATTCCGCCGACTTTGCCAGTGGAGACTGACCATCGGGGGTGAAGTCAACATTGTAGGGCAACAAGACTGGGAGATCGCTTGCAGGGACAGGAACTACCCCGCAATCATCGCAGTAAATAATGGGTATTGGTGCGCCCCAGTATCTTTGGCGCGACACGAGCCAATCACGCAGCCGATAGGTAGTGGTAAAATGGGCGTTGCCATTCTGGGAGTGCAGGTGTTCCACTATCGCTATTCTCGCTTGTTCAGAGGTGAGACCGTCGAAAGCACTACTGCCCACTACCATACCATCGGCCACAAAAGGCAGGCTATCAGCACAACCATCCTTCCCCTGTACTACCCTGACTATCGGTAGTTGGTATTTTGTAGCAAAATCATAATCCCTGGCATCGTGGCCAGGTACAGCCATAACCGCCCCGGTACCATAGGTAGCGAGAACATAATCGGCAATCCAGATGGCAATTCTTTCTCCTGTAGCAGGATGGTAGGCGTAGGAGCCGGTAAAGACGCCAGTCTTCTCCTTAGTAGTGGCTAGGCGGTCTATTTCGCTCTGCTTTTTAGTTTGCTCTTGGTAGTTTGCCACTTGCTCGCCAAAAGGCTCCCTAACCACCGCGTTAACGAGAGGATGCTCGGGGGCCAGTACCAAGTAGGTACAACCAAACAACGTGTCGGCGCGCGTGGTAAACACTTCGATTGTCCCCGCCTGATGCTCGAGAGGGAAAATGATCGTCGCTCCGGTGCTCTTGCCGATCCAGTTTTTTTGCATGGCCTTAGTTTTCTCGGGCCAATTTATTTCCTCATGTCCCGTCAAAAGATCATCGGCGTAGGCTGTAATCTTGAAGAACCACTGTGTTAGGTTGCGCTTGGTGACTTCCGCATTGCACCTTTCACATGCGCCATGTTCTACCTGTTCGTTGGCCAAGGAAGTGTTACAGCTAGGACACCAGTTGACAGGAGCCTCTTTTCGGTAGGCTAGGCCATGCTCATGCAGCTTCAGAAACAACCACTGTGTCCACCTGTAATATGATGGCAGACAGGTCACTACCTCGTGGTCCCAATCGAAAGTCCCACCCATGGTACGAAGTTGTTCACGCATGGTCGCGATGTTGGCCATGGTCGAGTCCAGAGGATGGATGCCCGTCTTAATGGCATAATTCTCGGCAGGCAGGCCAAAGGCGTCAAAACCCATAGGGTGGAAGACGGAGTGGCCTTGCATGCGTTTTACCCTCGCCCAAGAATCGGTGAGGCCAAAATTCCACCAATGACCCACATGGAGCTTGGCTCCGGACGGGTAAGAAAACATCTCCAAGCAGTAAAGTTTGTTATCAATATTATCGCGGTTAAATTTGTAGATGCCGTTCTTATCCCATCCCTCTTGCCATTTAGTGTCGGTGTGCTTGCCGTACTTCAATGTCCTCATCCCTTCATATAAAAATAAGGTCCTTCGTCCCAGTAAAGAGACGAAAGACCCTGCTTCCGCGGTACCACTCTAATTGACGCCTCAGCGCCCACTATGGGCAGATAACGGTGCGACCCGGTGCCAACTCCGAGGTGAGATGCGAGGTCGAGCACCACTGTCTCTCACCAAACGACAGCTCTCTTTTATGCCCTAGCCAGCAATTCCTCTTCATCGTTGTTGTTAGAATAGTAGCACGTACCTCAGTCGCTGTCAACTCGCCACGCAGACTAGTTGTTGTCGAGCGATAGGGCGTCCTTAGGACAGGCCACAACGCATAGGCCGCAACCTTTGCAGCGGGCTTCATTCACTTCTACCTTCTTAGATTTAGGACAGAAAGCGATGACATTGGCCTCAGGGCAAACAAATATACACATTTTACAGCCGATGCACTTCTCTTTGTCAAGTTTTATTGCGACATACATGGTGTAGCCCCCCCCTAGGCGCTGGCCGCGCGCGAAATCAAAAATTCATGCACAGCTTGGCGGCCTCTATCGACAATTTCCATATTCTTTTCTACCAACTGTTCTAGCTTCCCGAACTTGCTCTTGACGACATCGTCAAGGGCCGCGGTAGTGGCCGAGGCCACGAACTTTCCGCCACCGAAACGCTCGGCGATGGAATCACTGATAGCGCTAGTCGTGACCAAATTAGGTGAAACAGCCATCAATCCACCGAGCATGGCGACATTCGTAGATAACTCGGTTCCCGCTACTTCAAGGGCAACCTTAGTGGCAGGTACGTAGAAGATCCGGGCCTGTAATGCGGCGAGCTTGGATTTTTCCTCTTCACTTAACGGAAGGATTTCGTCAGAGTTGATGAGCATTATCCCCCCAGGTTGGAGTCCGTCAAAAAATGGCATGGTGTAACATTTGCCCATGGTGATGACATGAGGATGGAAAATCATGATGATGTTAGGGAATAGTACCTCGCCACGCTCATAAATGGGCTCATCAGAGATACGCACATAGCTTTCAGCTGGCGCAAGACGCTTTTCAGCGCCGAAAAATGGATTGACGATGCTAATCAAACCATCGCGCGTTGCGGCAGCTCCTAGGATATGCGCTGCCGTCACAACGCCCTGGCCACCTAAACCAGACATGCGGATGTTTACTTTCGTAGTCACTACTTGCTCACCTCCTCGAGCCTGTTGAGGGCCTCTTGCGCCTCAGCTGTGATGTATTCACGCGGTTTAAACACGCCATCCTTCTCGAGACCTTTCAGGCGATTAACGGTCTCATTGTTTTTAAATTTGTAATTTGTCGGGCAAGGGGTCATAATCTGCACATAGGTGGGACCAACATGCCGCGCTAAGATAATGGCCCGTTTAAGCATTTTCTCCAATTTCCTGGGTTGGGCTGGGGTGCCGACTGCTACGTACACGCAACCAGCTTCCCGCGCTAATTCTGGCATGGATATTTTTGGGAAGTTCTTGCCCTTAGGCGCCATGTAGAGCACGGTGCCCTGCTGGGACATGCCACTTTCTTGACCGCCGGTATTGGCGTACGCTTCGTTGTCCAGCATGATGGTGGTGATGTTCTCCCGACGGAACCACGAATGCATAACCATGTCCAAACCGATGTCCGCCGTCGCACCGTCCCCGGCAACTACAATGACATCTTTGTCCTTATCCGGAAACCGTAATTTTAAAGCTCTCTTCAACCCGGAGGCAACAGAGTTTTGGTTGCCGAACAAGGAGTGAATGTTTTGCACCGCGGCCTGCGGGAACACCAGACTGCTGCAACCGGTTGAACCAACTACAATAGTATCTTCCGGAGCAGGCAGTGAAGCCAAGAAGATGCGCAGGGCAAGAGCTAGACCGCAACCCGCACACAGAGGGTGTTCCTCCAGCAATTCTTTAAAAGTGCCCAGTTCGGCAACGCCGACGTCACGGCCGTAGGGACCATTATCAACTAGTTCCCGGTACTCTGCTGGGATTATATCAGCAAAGGCGGGGGACATCTTTAGAATATTCTTGGTCACGCTTGGCACCTCCTGATCTCTGCCAAAATGGACTGCGTAGGCATGGTCATGCCACCAAAGACTCGCGGAGCACCGACAACTTTATCATTGTCTGGAATGATACTCTTTATCTCTTTTGCCAGCCAGCCAACACGGTTAAATTCCGGCACAATCACCGCTTTAGCGTTTTTGGTGAGGGCGCGAATTTCTTCCGTGGGGAAAGGCCTGATACATTTTATTTTCACTAAACCGACATTGAGGCCTTCTTGTTTGGCTTGGGCGACGGCCTCCCTGGCGATGGAAACTGCTGTGCCTGAGGTGATAATCAAGATGTCGGCATCCGCATTTTCGACTTCAAGCAAGCCTCCGAGGTAACTGGAAATAGATGGGCGAGCCCGCTCTGCCGCAGCCATAACTTCCTGTTGCCAGGAGGCATGGGCCGCATAACTGACGTAGTTGCTCTTCATGACAAATGGGTCGCGCATCTGTCGGAAAGGTACGTTTTCCATATCCATGACCGGCACGGGAGCGCTGTACGCATTATACGGTGGTAGCTTGATGTCTACTGGTGCTACCTTGACATTTTCACGGGTGTGGGTGACAAAAAAGCCGTCCGCAAAAACACCCACTGGAATGTGCACTTCGGTCTGTTCGGCGATGGGAAAGGCTTTGAGGAGGTAATCATACAGGTCTTGGGCGTTTTCGGCGTGGAGCATGATCATTCCTGTGTCTAGGAGGTAGGACATCTCGATCGTGTCGGGCTGAATGGTCAAGGGAGAGTTAACGCCACGCGTCATAAACGCGCAAACTATTGGTAATCTCGCCCCGGACCAAGTAGAGAACAGTTCGAATGCCCTTAGCGTTCCCGGTCCCCCGGTCGCAGTGAAAACTCTAACTCCACCCATGGACGCGCCTGCCACCGCAGACATGACGGCAAACTCGTTTTCACCCCGGAAATATTCGCGGATGTACCCTTCCTTAAAGATGTCACCCACGAGGTGCATGCTTTCAGATTGAGGGGTAATCGGGTAGGAGATGGCCATGTCCACGTTGGCACGCCTGACGGCTTCGCGCACGGCCTCACTGCCGGTGATAAACACTTGCTCACGTGGGGCTTCAAAAAATAGATGTTCCGGACTAACTACCTTCTGCAATCTACTTACCCCCCCCGGCGATCTGCCGCTTTTTGTCCATTACTATTGCTGTCAACTCTTGGATCTTGGCGAGGTTGACATCCCTGAGGGAGATCATAGCATCCTCGTGACCTGCTTCGCCACAGAGCGCAATTGTGTAGCAACTCGTGCCACCCCGAATAATCTTAAGCGCAATGTTGGCATAATGACAGTGGACCCCGACAAAGACACAGACATCGATTTTGTTATGCCAGATCGTTAAATTGGGGTGGTTGGGGTTAATCTCGATGGCGGGGTTAATCATAGGGTACTTCGGGCGATAGTCGGGCATGGGAATTACCCCTGCACCGACAGCGTCGGCTAGATCACGCACTGCTTGCGCTCTCTCTGCCACGCCGGCCTTCCAAGCCCATAACAACAAGGGGCCAGGAAAGAAAAACGGGTTTTTTGCGGAGAGAAGTTTGTCGGCAATCTTGTGCAAGGCTTCATTGTCTGACACTAAGCTGCCCTCTACTAAGGCCTCTCCTGTTTTGGGGAGCTCCACTCCCATGACTGCTGCCGCCGGCGGTAAATAACCTTCCGGTCCGGCTAATACCTGGTACTCCTGAGACATCTAGCACTACCTCCTCTACTGACTCGTCCTGGGTTGCATGAATGGGTGCGCAACTCGATATGCGTGGCACTCGAAAGCGCAAAAGGCAGGGCGATTTCACCTTCTTCGGCTCCTACAACAACCATGCCTTTTTAGTCATCATAAATTATTGTAACATATTTGTCTAGTCTCTCTTGTGAAAATTGTATCACGCGTAAAGAGGCATGAAAGCCACTTCTTAGGTAGCTTTCATGCTTCTTTGTCCTTACGAAATGCGTTTTGACCGACCTAGAGTTCTCTACCGCCTGAGTAAGGATCTTCGTAATCGCCAGCCCAAGTGCCAGGGCTTGGCTCTTCGCCATCAATTAAGGGGTCGTTATGAAAATCCCAATAACTATGTGCGACTAAGGCGATGGCAAGTAGAGGCGCTGCCCAGGTTGAATGGTTGCGGAATGCTGCAAGTCGTTCAGTCGGCGCAGTCGAAATATATATTCGCGTAAATCCATACTGTTTGGTGCAAAACGCTCGGCAAGGCCCCACAAGGTGTCGCCTCTTTCAACAATGTAAGATTCCGTTGGGACAACTATGGCTGCTCGCGAAGGTCCCACTACCTGCATGATTAGAACCATCACCAAGAAGACAGAGATCACCATCATTAGCGTTTTAAACACTGCATCGCCCCCGAACATACGTTCTTAGAGCAATTATACAATCATATGTTCGCCTTTGTCAACGAGAAATGCAAACTAGTGTTTGACCATTTTAGTCAGATTGTGATATGCTTTTAGCACTACAAGTGAGGGGCGGTGTCAAGGGTGAAAAGCGGTCTGACGAAGCGTCAGCTTCAGATTTTGGAGTTCATCAAAGAAGAAGTCAGAACTAAAGGCTACCCGCCGTCTATACGAGAGATTGGATTGGCGGTCGGCCTCAATTCCAGTGCCACGGCACACAATCACCTAGCTCGTTTAGAGGAAAAGGGGTACATACGTCGCGACCCAACCAAACCGCGTGCCATAGAAGTTCTCGATGGCGCTCCATTCGTCTCCCCTCATGAAAACATAGTTTCATTGCCGATGATTGGGCGAGTTACGGCCGGGCAGCCCATCTTGGCGGTCGAAAACATTGAGGACTATTTTTCTCTTTCATCTCACCTCATTCCTCCAGGTGAAATCTTTGTCCTGCACATCGCGGGAGAATCCATGATTGAAGCTGGCATCAACGATGGCGATATGGTTCTTGTTCGCCAGCAGAACACGGCGGAGAACGGTGACATTGTGGTCGCGCTTCTGGGCGATGAGGCCACCGTCAAGACCTACTACCGCGAGCCTACGCGCATACGTTTGCAACCAGAAAATCGCACGATGGCCCCCATTTATACAACGGAGGCCATCATACTGGGGAAGGTTGTGGGTTTGTATCGCCTATTTTAGTTGTTATTTATCGGTAGATTCAGGCTTATCCTTGGCTTTTGCTCTTGCGGTGGCCAGTCTTGCCACCGGTACACGGTAGGGCGAACAACTTACATAGTCGAGGCCTAGTTCGTGACAGAATTTAATGCTGGCGGGCTCTCCCCCATGTTCTCCGCAGATGCCGACCTTGAGACTGGGCTTGGCCTCCCTGCCGCCTTTAACGGCTAAGCGCATCAACTGGCCCACCCCTGCTATATCAAGGACGGCAAAAGGATTCTGTGGAAGGACATCTTGCGCCACATAGGATGGCAAAAATTTGCCCTCGGCGTCATCACGGCTAAAACCAAAAGTCGTCTGAGTCAAGTCATTTGTGCCAAAGGAAAAGAAATCAGCATGCAAAGCGATTTCACCGGCGACGAGACAGGCCCGCGGGACTTCAATCATGCTACCAATCGGCACGGGATAATTCATCTTGCGCCGTAGTTCGACACGGTGCCAAGTGCTTTCGGCGAGACGTCGCATGAGTAAGAGTTCACGGTGGTGGGCTACTAAAGGAATCATGATTTCGGGTTGGGGATTGTGCCCTCCCGCGAGCAGGTCAAACGTAGCTTCGGCGATGGCCTCTACTTGCATGGCATAGATGCTAGGAAAGGTAATCCCCAAGCGACATCCGCGATGCCCTAGCATTGGGTTGATTTCATGCAAGCGTTCTACCGTTCGCAGCGCCCTTTCGGACCGAATACGCTCTCTGGGGTCGATGGCGTGAACAATTTGTTCTTTTAGCTCATCCTTACTTGGCAAGAACTCGTGGAGAGGAGGGTCAAGGAGTCGGATGGTCACCGGATAACCGTCCATGGCTTTCATAATTCCATAAAAATCATGTCGCTGTACCGGGAGTAGGCTCTGCAAAGACCTCTCGCGGTCTTCTTCGTGCTCGGCCATGATCATGGCCTGGACTATGGGGAGGCGTCCCGGTTCCATGAACATATGTTCTGTGCGACAAAGGCCAATCCCTTTGGCGCCAAAACGGCGCGCCAAGGCCGCATCTAGAGGATTGTCGGCGTTAGCCCTGACCCCCAGGGCGGCCTTTTGGTCGGCGATACAGAGCAAGGCCCAAAAATCATCATTCAGTCTAGGCTCCACGAGTGGTACTGCCCCCAAAAAGACTTTGCCCGTACTGCCGTCTAGGGACAGTTCGTCTCCTTCCTTGAAGACATATTTACCAATAGACACAGTACCTTGACTAAGGTCGAAGTTCAGTGCATCGGCTCCAGAAACACATGGTTTCCCCATACCGCGAGCGACCACAGCGGCATGACTGGTCATGCCCCCCCTACTCGTCAATATACCTTGGCTGGTGATCATGCCCTGAATGTCGTCTGGGGATGTCTCCGGTCTCACCAAGATCACCTTGCCGTGAGTCTTAGTCAAACGCAAGGCTGCTTCGTTATCAAAGGCAATGACGCCGACGGCCGCACCAGGCGAAGCTGGAAGCCCAGTGGCTATTTCTTGGGGGTTCTTGGTATAGTCCACACTGCGGTGCAGTAGCTGTTCAATCTGCTCAGGGGTTATTCTAGACAAGAGAGTGTCATGCTCTATCTTCCCATCGCGCAGCATGTCCATGGCGATGCTGATGGCAGCCTGTGGGCTACGCTTGCCCACTCTGGTCTGTAGTAGGTAGAGGCGTCCTTCTTCTACTGTAAATTCGATGTCTTGCATGTCACCGTAGTGACTCTCGAGTAAGAGCGCGGTCTTTTGGAGCTCTGCAAAGGCGCTTGGGGCAAGACTTTTTAGGGTTGACAAGTCCGCCGGGGTGCGCGCACCAGAGACCACGTCCTCCCCTTGGGCTCCTGCCAGGAACTCTCCGTATAGTTGTTTTTCTCCTGTCGAGGGGTTACGGGTAAAACATACACCTGTACCTGACAGGCTACTCAAGTTGCCAAAAACCATGGCCTGCACCGTGACCGCCGTCCCCAAAGAGTCCGGTATCTGGTGTAATCGACGATAGACCTTGGCCCGCTCGTTCTGCCAGCTGGCAAACACCGCTTTAATTGCCTTCTGCAGGCAGTCGTGGGGCGAACTTGGGAAAGACTGGCCGGTAAAGGCGTGGACCGACGTTAAGTGCTCTGCGACCAGCCGACGAAGGGATTCGAGAGAGAGCTCGTCCCCCCACTTGATTCTTTCGCGAAACTTTAGCTCTTCTACCGAGCCTGAAAATGCTGAGGCTGGCATCTGCAGGGCGAGCTCAGCAAACTTCTCAATGAAACGGCGATAACAATCAAGGGCAAACTTTTCATTTGACCTTGCGGCCAATCCCTTGGCCACTTCATCATTTAGTCCGAGATTAAGGATCGTATCCATCATGCCCGGCATCGAGAATTCTGCCCCTGAGCGCACCGATACTAACAGGGGGTTGGTTGGATCACCGAACTTTTTGCCGGTTTCGAGTTCGAGTCTCTGGACGGCTGCCGTGAGTTCCTGCATTAGACCGGCCGGAAGATCTCCTTGTTCATAGTACTCGCGACAAGCCGCCGTGGAAATGGTAAATCCCGGCGGGACCGGCAAACCGATGCGTGTCATCTCTGCCAAGCCGGCTCCCTTCCCCCCTAGTACAGCCCTCATGCCTTGTCCACCCTCAGAAAAGTGGTATATATGTTTTTCGACCATGCTTATTACCTCCCCACATCTATTCGATCGTTCAATGCCGCACCGCGTCCACGTTGAATTTACCCGAGCAATACTTCCAACGCTTCAGTAAGGGCCAGCTTCACATGGCTATAGCTCAAACCGCCTTGGACATAGACGGTGTAAGGCTCTCGAATCGGTGCATCAGCAGAAAGCTCGCTCGATGCCCCTAGGACAAAGGTGCCGGCAGCCATGATGACCGCAGTGCTATAACCAGGCAGTATTCCGGGTTCTGGAGTCACATGGGAATCAATAGGCGAAGATCGCTGAATGGCTTGGCAAAATTTAATGAGCTCTTCTTTGGAGCCGACTTTTAGTGCCTGGATGATGTCCCCTCGACGTTCGGATGGGCCTGGTGAGGTCTCTAGTCCGATGATCTGCCCCGCCTGTGACAGGAGTACGGCGCCCTTGAGCGCGTATTCAACCACGGCGGGTGCAAAAAATAGGCCCTGCAAAAATCCACGGTTGAATGTAGTCGAAGACCCTACTTGACTGGTCAATCCAGGGGCATACAGTCTTTCTGCGGCTAAGTCTACCGTTTCCGCTCTGCCTACTATGTACCCGCCGCTGAGAGCCATTCCTCCGCCTGGGTTCTTGATTAGGGAGCCGACCGTTAGATCAGCACCATAATGCCCAGGTTCCAGAATGTCGACAAACTCGCCATAGCAATTGTCTACTATGCAAGTGATATTTTTATCGTAGTCTTTTACTGCTGCTATGATATTGCCGATTTGATCGAGGGAACATGCCGGACGCCAGCTGTACCCTCTGCTGCGTTGGATGTGTACAGCTTTGGTGCGGGGGCTGAGAACACGCTGCAAAGCAGGTAAATCGGCATCTCCATTGTCGAGCAAAGGAATGATGCCTGTCGAGACCCCCCAAGCAGCTAAAGAACTCCGGCCTTTTTTCCCTAGGCCTATGACGCCATGTAGGGTGTCGTAGGGCTCTCCTGTGGCCACCACTAGCTCATCCCCAGGTCTCAGCACGCCGAACAAGGCACAGGCTAGGGCGTGGGTGCCAGACGCAAATTGACTGCGCACCAGAGATTTCTGTCCACCAAAGAGTCTGGCGTACAGTCGTTCAATAACCTCGCGCCCTGAATCTCCATAGCCGTAGCCCGTAGACCCATGCAAATGAAAGTCGGCCACCTGCTCTTCCCGAAAGGCCTGCATAACTCGCCTTTGGTTAATAAAGGCCCTCTTTTCAATCGCTCGGAATGCGCCCTGCGACATGACTTCTGCCTGGTCAATGATGTGTTCAGCTTGTTTCATAATTTATCAAGCTCTCTCCGTATTTTCTCCCCGTACCGCGCGAGGATGTGGACGACCACCTCTGTGCCAGCTTCCGTGTAGACCACCATTTTGACATCGCCTTGCTCATGTAGTAGGGTCAGCAAGTCCCCCCTGTGAAATGGTATGAGAAAAGTGTAGTCTCGCGGTTGATCTACTAAGCAATCGGCGATAGCGGCTATGAGTTCCACGAGATTGGTCTTCGAAGTGGCGGATATGGCAATGCTTTTGCCACGGGTGGGAATTATGGGCGGCTCCTCTAGCCTGTCCACCTTATTTAGGGCCAAGATGATAGGTTTATCTAAGGAGTCAAGCTCACCTAAAACAGCTTCGACTGTCGCAATTTGTTCAAGCGCTTCAATGTGGGATGCATCTACTACGTGAACCAGTACGTCGGCGTACTTTACTTCTTCGAGGGTGGCCCGAAACGCAGTAACCAGTTGATGAGGGAGTTTGCGCACGAAGCCGACCGTATCGACCAACATGACTTTGCTATTATTTGGCAAGAGAAGTTCGCGGGCTGTAGGGTCGAGTGTTGCAAAGAGCTTGCTTTCGGCAACAGCCCCACCCTCCGTCAAGGCGTTTAGAAGACTACTCTTACCGGCATTAGTGTAGCCAACTAAGGCTACCGTGGGAACGCCACGTGTCACTCTATCTTTCCTCTGCAGCCGGCGGTGTTTGGCTAGATCATCAATTTCTTGGCGCAGGTCGGCCATACGCGCTTTTATGCGCCGGCGGTCGTACTCTAGTTTTGTTTCGCCAGGCCCACGCGTGCGCAGGCCGCCAGACGAAGCACCCAGGTTTGACATCTCAACGCCCTTCCCGCGCAGACGTGGCAAGTTATAAGCTAGCATGGCTGCCTCAACCTGCAATTTGCCTTCGGCGGTCTTCGCGCGCTGGGCGAAGATGTCTAAAATGAGGTGGGTTCGGTCAACAACTTTTATTTCCAAGCTTTTTTCCAAATTACGTAATTGGGAAGGAGACAGTTCGTCGTCGCATATGGCCACGTTACAGCCAAGCTCCATGCACATATTCCTGAGTTCCGTCACTTTTCCCTGCCCTAAGTATGTGGCTGGGTCGGGTTTGGGCCTAAGCTGGGTCAAGCGTCCAACCACAGTCACGCCTGCAGTATCGGCAAGCGCGACGAGTTCATCGAGTAGGCCATCTACTTCTTTGGAGCGAGAGCTAGCGGCGACAAATATTACCGCATTTTCCTCAGGTGTTTTTTCAACAATATGAATGGGTTTCACCTCCGATATACTCCGCCTTCGTGCCTTCTTCATGAACAAAGTCGCATACTGGACAAATACCAGAAGACAATGCATGTTGCCTCATAATTAGAGGCATTCTTGTTCTGCCAAAACTATCGCCAAGTAAAAAACCCTCGCGGCGACCCATGACAAATCCCACGGCAAAGAAGAGCAATAACGCCCCTAAGATGTAGAACTTAGCCACCACCTTTCTAGCGCAAAGAACAGTGCATATGCAAATAATACCATACTACTTTGTCCCCCATCAATGAAAAGTGCACCACCGATACTTGCACCAGCCAAAACTAGGCCCAGCAGATGTTCTCCGTTATCAACCCAGTTATCCCATAGCTGTATCGCCGTCATAATGAGTATAGACACCCCGGTCAAGGTGAGGCCGGCACAAGAAATGCTA
>QLUC01000038.1 GCA_018725275.1 Bacillota bacterium
ACCCATTGTTGGGCTTTTTTTCGCCATGCATGTGGGGGAGCGCTACCTCGATGAGCGGCATCAAGCGCTGCTTTTGCGTTGGCAGCAAGTTCCTGCCCCGCTCCGGGGCCTCGCCTATGCGGTGGCGGTCTTTGTGCTCATCCTAAGTTTTAGGCCGGCTGAACCATTTATCTACTTTAGGTTTTAGGGAGGGCTGCCCTTGCAAAAAATTGTGAGTTCCGGTCTTTGGTTTTTTCTGCTCCTAATTATGCTGGTTGAAGGGGTGACCCGAGTTTATATTGTTGACCGGGCGTTTTTGTCACCCTATGGTGAGCTGGCACGTATCAACGATAATCTTGCGCGCCATCGCGGCCTTCCGAAGGTAGTATTTTTTGGTTCGAGTCAAACCCAGGCGGCCATAGCCACGCGGGAGATGACCGAACATCTTGGAATAGAGCCCCATTTGCTGGTAAATGCCTCGGCCGCGGCCGGTGGTCCGCGCGAAATGTTCTATCTGTTTAAGAGCAATCGCGAACTCTTTCGGGAGACCAGAGTGGTTTACATCAATGTGGATACTTGGATGTTCAACCGCCACACCTTTATGGCTGAACAACATGGTACAACTGCTTGGCGGAGGAGTGCCACCTGGCACGACCGTCTGACTTTTCCCGCAAACTGGAATACAAGGGCCGATTGGGTTTTGGGGTGGTTATATGCGACTTGGGATCAGCGTGACACATGGCGCTTTGCCTTGCGGGACTGGTTTAGAAATCCCTGGACATATGACCCGGAAATTATCTACGATTGTTTTGGTCGCCCGGTTGCTGGCTTCCTGACGGATGATCGCCATATTACGCATGAAATGTTGGTCGAGGAAGCGAAGGCTCTTGTCGCCAGCCAAATGCAGCAATTTGAGATGAACTTAGACGCATACGATGAATTGGCACGTTTGGTTGCGGTCATTAGGGCCCAGGGGGCGGAGCCGGTGTTCTTGCGCGTGCCCACATCGCCTGAGTACTTAACGGCTAAGGCTGCCGCAAAAATCGACGAAAATGACATTTGGCTCAGGTTCTACGAGCGTTTTGCTGATGTCGCCATGTTAGATTTGAGTGGGATTGTTTTGTCCGACCTCCAGTATTGGTGGGACCCCTACCACATGTCGCGAACAGGGGCCATGACTTTGGCGCTCTCTGTGGTCACCGATCTGCGCCAGCGTCTTGAGTTCCCCTAAGCATCTTGTTGCAGGAATTTATGGCTAGGTGAGCGAAAAGTGGTACATATGATTTTACATAGGGGGCCACAGTTATGTCGGACTCAGCGCTGACTTGTTACGCCCGCGTTGTCTCTAGCCATGTCGAGGTGCACCATGGCGATGAGGGACCGCGACCTGTCCTTGTTCCTACTCACGGCACGGAGCTCACTGTCAATGGGAAACAATGCACCGGGGAGGTCGCAGTCCAAGTTGGGGACAGCATAGTCGTAGCCGCAATAAGCGAGACCCTCCCCGGGAACTGGTCGCTCTGGGTCAGTCCCAACAATTTGGCAGCCTATATTAGGTTGCAGCCAGGCAAGGTGGTGATGAGGTCCTTGCCCGACCTTCCTCCGGCCGAACGTTTAGTTATAATCCCCCTTGAAGTGATGGAATCTGTACCCGCGGTGACATTAGAAGATCTAACTGCTCGGCTGGGTCAAGAACGCATGTTGCCGCGAGCCGATATGAGTCTGCTGTCTATAATTACGCAAGCCACCGAGCCTGGGCAGTATCTCATTGCCACCGGGGTTCCACCCACCGCCGGGCAGGATGCGGAGATCTCGCTATTCTTTGAGGTCGAGCAGAGAACAGAAAAGTTTTACCATGAAGATAAATCCATAGACTTTCGCACCCGCTTTGAGTATACAACTGTGGGGGAAGGCCAACTCCTGGCAAAAAGAACGCCCCCTGTGCCCGGTATGCCGGGCGTGGGGGTACGAGGGGAACAGATTCCTCCTAAAGAACCGAGAGACACTAAGTTGGTGGCAGGTCCTGGGGTGAAGTACCATGCCGTGACCGATCAGTTAGTGTCCACCCGCTACGGTCGTCCGGTGCTTCGGCGCACTCCTCAGGCCGTTACGGTGGAGGTTGTCCCAGACATGATTGTTAAAGGGAGCGTAGATTTAAGGACTGGGCATATTTCTTTCCCCGGCGATGTTACCATTGGGGAGGACGTCGCCGCGAGTTTTTCGGTCTGGTCAGGGGGGCAGCTGCGGGTGGGGGGCGTTGTGGAAAACGCCCGGGTACAGGCATTGACGGGCATGGTGGTCAAAGGGAATATTATCGCCTCAGAAGTACAGGTCGGGCCACCGTTGGAATTCGTACGCAACTTAAGGAAGGTTCTGCCGAAGTTAACCGAAGACATAAACCGTTTGATTGCCGCGATTGAGCAGCTCAGAATGCGCATGCCTCCCGAGAAAAAACGCTTTGAAACACAGCTCGTTAGCTCATTAATTGAGCAACGAGGGGATGAATTCGAGGAGGGCGTGAAGAAACTCTGCGAACAACTTGCTGGACTAGATCATCGGCTGTTAGAAATTTATAGCAGTACGCCGACGGGGACGCTAGACATGCTGAACATCACCAAGCATATGCCCGGCACGCCGGAGCAAGTGGCTTCGTTGGCTAGGGTCTGTGCCGGACTGACCGAAAAACTTGTGCTACTTAACCCGGAGCAGGCTGACTTTGCCGCCCACAATGTCATCAACTCTCAAGTGAGTTCTACCGGGACCATGAATATTTCCGGGGGTATTTACAACTCCCGTGTCCAGATTGGCGGAAAGGTTTCTTTGCAAGGGGTTTTTCGCGGGGGGGAGCTACGCGCAGGGGGTGATGTTTCGATTAAGGAGCTCGGCTCTGAATCCTCTGTCCCCACTCTGGTCACTGTGTCGACCGCTGCCAAAGTGCAGGTGGGGGTCGGTTGGGAAAATGCCACGGTGGTCATCGGTCCTAGGCGCTACCGGCTTGATAAGAAACATATCGGTATGACCTTTTTTCTCGAGGAAGGGAACTTGATTATGCGCTAAGTGCTTCATGCCGAGCTAGTCCGCTTGCAGTGTCAGGTGGGCCTGTTTAAGTGCGGAGATAATCTTGATGCCTTGCGGACAGCGGGGCTCGCATTGGCCGCATTCAACGCATCTACTGGCATCGGTCATGCTCTTCTTGAGGCTTTTATAGGTGGTGAACGCTCCTTCTACGGTGCCATAGGTGCTGAAATCATTGTAGAGACTGAATACGTGGGGGATATTCACTTTTTCGGGGCAGGGGAGGCAGTAGCCACACTCCGTACAATCAATTGCTGCCCTAGCGCGGTAGAGTTGCTTGACACGGTCGATGAGCCCTAATTCATCTACATTAAGGTTGCCGGCGGGGGCTTTGTTGATAATGTGGATATTCTCATTTAGCTGGGCTATGGTACTCATGCCGCTCAGCACCACCGTGGTTTCGGGAAAATTACTCACCCAGCGCAGAGCCCACTCCACAGGTTTTTTCTTCTTAGCGGCTTTATTCCACACTGCTTTTATTTCGGCGGGTGGCTCTTTGGCGAGTTTGCCGCCAAGGAGTGGCTCCATGATGACAATGGGGACATTGCGGTGAGCCGCGTACTGAAAACCCTCCATCCCAGCTTGGTAGTCTTCATTCATATAGTTAAGTTGTATTTGGCACATGGCCCAGTCGTAGGAATCAAGTATGTCTTTGAACACCGCGAATGAATCGTGGATTGAAAATGCGGGGTACTTGATGCGCCCGTCCCGCATGGCCGTATTGAGAAAGTCTAAAGCGCCTAAGCTTTTCATTTTTTCCCAAGTGGCCTTGTGTAGCGCATGGAGAAGATAAAAATCTACATAACTGGTATTTAGCTTCTTGAGTTGCTCATCTAGTACACGATTAAAATCCTTGGCCTCTTTGATGTGCCAGGGTGGTAGCTTGGTGGCAAGCTTTACTTTTTTGCGGTAATCGCCTGCTCCACTGAGGGCCTGCCCGACCAAAAGTTCGCTCTTCCCTTTGTGGTAATCATAAGCTGTATCAATGTAGTTTACTTTGGCGTCCACCGCGCCCCGGATGAGGTCTATGGAAGCT
The DNA here is from genome assembly GCA_018725275.1 of Bacillota bacterium. Taxonomy (GTDB): domain Bacteria; phylum Bacillota; class UBA994; order UBA994; family UBA994; genus BS524. The sequence continues at coordinate 4,091 of QLUC01000038.1, forward strand.
GCCTCATCTACCATTGTTTCTGCCAGCACATTGCCGTGAGCCCCTTCTGTGGCTTGCTTTAGGGGCAAGCGCATACAGCCTAGGCCGAGGGTAGAAATTTTGAAGCCGAGCTGGCCAAAAGGTCTATACTGCATTTCTCAACCTCCTCTGTTTACCTTGAATGTTTTCTGCGTTACTCGTTCGACTTCCTGCCAAGGGGAGGGCTTTTGTTGTGATTGCCTCGGCAATACGGCATAATGAGAGAGGATCAAGGGTGTCGGATAGGGAGAGTGAGCCATGCCGAGATATGATATTGCCATAATTGGCGCGGGACCCGCCGGTATTTTCGCGGCGTTAGAACTGACTAAGTTAAGGCCTGATTTAAAGATTGTCATGATTGAAGCAGGGGAGGATATCGATCGTCGTACTTGTCCAATTGTTGAACGAAGGATGGCCCATTGTGTCCATTGTTCCTCATGTGCTATCATGCGCGGCTTTGGGGGCGCCGGGGCCTATTCCGATGGTAAGTATACTTTTACGACCGAATTCGGTGGGTGGCTGCAGGACTACTTGCCTCCAGAAGAAGTAATGAGACTTATCTATTACATAGATAGCATCAACTTGAGTTATGGTGCACCTACCGAGATTTACTCAACAGAAAACAGTGACTTAAAAAAGCTGGCTCTGTCGCGGGACTTACACTTGCTCGATGCCAAGGTCCGTCACCTAGGTACAGAAAATAATCTGCGCATCTTGCGGGAGCTTCGCCAAGCCTTGACACCAGGAGTCGAAATGATGTTCAACTGTTCAGTAGAAACCATTGTGCCTTCGGCAGAAGGGCATAAGTTGAATGTGCGTTCCAGAGGGGTGGCGGAGCAGACGGAGGTTGTGGCAGACTACGTTGTAGCAGCTCCGGGGCGCGCCGGAGCGGAGTGGTTTGCCGGTGCGTGCAAGGCACTCGGGCTTCATCTCTACAATAATCAGGTGGATGTAGGGGTGCGGGTGGAGATTCCCTTTGAGGTGTTTCAGCACATTACCGACAAAGTATATGAGGCCAAGCTCGTATACCGCACCAAACAGTATGGGGATCTGGTGCGCACCTTTTGCATGAATCCGCACGGGTATGTTGTCACCGAGAATACGGATGGCATCATTACCGTCAATGGCCATAGCTATCGCGATGAGCAATTTCACAGTAAGAACACGAATTTTGCGCTGTTGGTCAGTAACCGTTTTACACATCCTTTTAAGGAGCCACATCAGTATGGTAAGCGGATCGCGTCTTTTTCGAACATGCTGGGTGGGGGTGTCTTGGTGCAGAGGTTTGGTGACCTGATCAAAGGACGCAGGACGAACGCCCATCGTCTTCTGCAGAGCTTTACGAGGCCCACTCTCGAGGCTACGCCGGGAGATTTAAGCCTGGTTTTGCCTAAGCGGCACCTAGACAATATCGTTGAAATGATCTATGCCTTAAACGAAATTGCCCCAGGCACGGCCAATGACGATACCCTTCTTTATGGCGTAGAAGTAAAATTCTACAGCTCTCGCCTTGAGCTGAGCAGAGAGTTAGAAACACCTATACCCAGGCTCTTTGCCGTCGGTGACGGTGCGGGTGTGACCAGAGGATTAGCGCAGGCCTCTGCCAGCGGTGTGCATGTGGCTCGCACTATAGTGAGTCGCTACGAGCACAGCACCCCTACCTAACTCGTATTTATCTTTCGTTCTACGTAATATAGTTGATGCAACAGAATGGGGAGGTACAAAATGTCAAGCGATGTAGGCAATAGCCGCGGAAATTTCATCCAAGACATCATTAATGCCGATGTAGCTGCCGGATTAAACGGGGGCAGGGTCCATACGCGTTTTCCGCCGGAACCAAATGGGTGGTTGCACATTGGTCATGCCGTGGCCATTTGCCTAAACCATGGTTTGGCTGTTGCCAACTGCGGTAAATTCAACCTCCGTTTTGATGATACCAATCCCCTGAAAGAGGAGCAGGAATTTGTCAACGCCATAATTGCGGATGTCAAGTGGCTGGGGGCTGATTGGGAAGATAGGCTATTTTTCGCCTCCGATTATTTTGCCCTGAAGTATAATTTTGCAGTAGATTTAATAAAAAATGGATTAGCTTATGTTGATGATCTCTCTGCCGAGGAGATCAGAGACCGCCGGGGTACCCTCACTGAGCCAGGGCAAGACAGCCCATTTCGTAACCGCACCATTGCCGAGAATCTCGATCTGTTCGCGCGCATGAAGCAGGGCGAATTTGCCGACGGAACGCGGGTGCTCAGGGCTAAGATCGACATGGGTAGCCCCAATATTAACATGCGTGACCCAGTGCTCTACCGCATACGCCATGCCCATCATCACCGCACGGGCAATGAATGGTGCATTTACCCCATGTACGACTACTCCCACCCCATTGGGGATGCCCTGGAGGGGATCACGCACTCGATTTGCACCTTGGAGTATGCCGATCATCGTCCCCTCTATGATTGGGTGGTGCATAACATAGGTCCTTGCTCTCCCCAGCCGGGTCGTCCCAAGCAAATTGAGTTTGGCCGAGTGGGGGTGAGTCATACCGTGATGAGCAAGCGCAAACTCCGCAGGCTGGTGGACGAAGGTTTTGTCGACGGGTGGGATGACCCACGCATGCCAACCATTGCCGGGATGAGGAGACGCGGGTACACACCATCATCGCTCCGCACTTTCGCTGACAAATGCGGCGTGGGACGCAAGAACATGACGGCGGAGTTGGCCTTGCTCGAGCACTGCATTCGGGAGGAGCTAAATGCCGAAGCGACCCGCGTCATGGCGGTACTAAGGCCGCTGAAACTCACGTTGCAGAATTATCCCGCCGATCAAGTCGAGTGGCTGACGATCGAGAATAATCCGGAAAATCCTTTCGCCGGAACGCGTCAAGTACCTTTTTCGCGCGAACTGTGTATTGAGCAAGAGGATTTCATGGAAGTACCTACAAAAAAATTCCATCGCCTCTCGCCCGGCGGCGAAGTCAGACTGAAAGGGGCCTACATCATTAAGTGCGTTGAGATCATTAAAGACGCCGCTACGGGTGAAGTAAGCGAGCTAATCTGTACCTATGACCCTGAGACCAAGAGCGGGGGAGCCGCGAGTTCGCGCAAAGTCAAGGGTACATCACATTGGGTCTCAGCAGCACACGCCGAACCGATAGAGGTCAGGCTGTATGACACCCTATTTGGCTGTGAAAACCCCGAGGCAGTTATTCTTGGCGCTGAATTTACCCAGAATATCAACCCGCATTCGCTGGTCACATTGTCTGAATCTGTCGTTGAGCCATATGTCAATCAAGTGGCTCCGGGGGAGCGGATGCAGTTTTTGCGGCAAGGATACTTTATTCTTGACCCTTTGGCGTCGGGCGGCGGACGGAGAGTCTTTAACCGCATTGTGGGGCTAAAGGACAGCTTTATCAAGGGGCAGTAAAGTCACAAAAGCTCGGTCGTTGAATAGTAACTTAAAAAGACTCTACTGACGTAGAGTCTTTTTCGATATCGACAATTTATCCTTGGCGGTGTTTGGGTCTCAAAGTCTGCTCAGGGTCACTTCCAAAACGTCGCTTCCCGTTCCGGTCCCACGGAAATTATACTCGCTTTCGCACCTAAGTACCCTTCGATAAGCTCTACATAGTGCTGTGTTTCTCTAGGCAGTTCGTTCCAACTGCGCGCTCCCGACGTGGGCTCCTTCCATCCGGGCACTTCCTCGTAGATGGGTTCGGCGCGAAATAGGTCTGCGGCCAAAGGCATATGTTCAATTCTCTCTCCATCTAGGAGGTAGCCCGTGCACACCTTGAGCGTTTCCATGCCGTCAAGGGTATCGAGCTTAGTCACTGCGATTTCCGTAAAGCCATTGAGCATGCTAGCATACTTAAGCGCTACGGCATCAAGCCAGCCACAGCGACGCGGGCGTCCGGTCGTCGCGCCAAATTCCTGCCCCACCTCCCGCAAGTAGCGCCCCGTATCATCATGTAGCTCTGTCGGGAATGGGCCCGCCCCGACACAGGTAGAGAAGGCCTTGACTACCCCGAGAACTCCCGTTATTTTGTGAGGGGGTATCCCCGCGCCGGCGGCTGCCCCTCCAGGCAGAGGGTTTGAGGAAGTCACATAGGGGTAGATTCCCCAATCGAGATCGCGCATCGTGCCGAGTTGTCCTTCTAACAGGATGCGGCAATTATTGCGCATGCCACCCTGGAGCAATGCTAGGGTATCGCCGAGGTGGGGGACTATTCTTTCCGTATAGCTGAGAAAACGACCTATCGTTTCTGGGACATCAAGGGCCGTGGCGCCAAAATTATTGACCAGCACTTGGTTGCCAAAAGTAAGCAGTTCAGACAATGTTTCGCTTAATCGCTTAGGGTTCCTGAACTCCCCCATCTGCACTCCGATTCGGAGGGCCTTGGCCGCATAGGCAGGCGAAATGCCACGTAGCGTCGACCCATGTTTGCGCACTCCGCGCGCATTCTCCAGCAGACGTTCAAGCAAAGGGTAGATCGGTAAAGACATGTGAGCGCGCTCACTGATCATAAGGTTGTTCATTGCTATACCGCAGCTCGCGAGCATGTCCATCTCCTTGATCAGCTCGTCGATATCGACCACCGTGCCCGTGCCGATAATGTTCACGGTGGCGGGGTTAAAAATGCCGCAAGGTATGAGGTGCAAGGCAAATTTGCCGTGATTATTGACTACCGTATGTCCTGCATTAGCCCCACCCTGGTAGCGCACCACTATTTCGGCATCCTGCGCTAACAGGTCGACGATTTTCCCTTTGCCCTCATCGCCCCATTGGGCACCGACAACTGCCGTGATGCTCATCGTAGCAACCCCTTTACGTTAGTTTTTCATGTCTCATGATACAAGAAAATCGCGCCAAAGAAAACAGAGCTGTTGCTTTGACATTCAGCGATGGCGATGCTATGCTTAGTGATAATAATACTCAATCTCAATGGAGGTGTCAAATGTCGATAGTCCTAATTGGCGGTCATGACCGCATGCACGAGCTCTATCGGAGTATGTGCCGCACACTTGGGCACAGTCTTAAAGTCTATACTCATATGCCAGCGAGGCTAGAGAAATGCATCGGTTGTCCCGGGGGGATAGTTATTTTCACTTCCACAGTGTCCCACTCCATGGTCACTGTCGCGGTTAAAACTGCCAAAAAGAAGAAAATCCCTTTTGTAAAATCCCATAGTAGCAGCATGGATGCCCTAGAGATGGCGATCATGGCCCTAGCAAGCGGAGAGTGCACGCAGGGTCGTTGAAGCGCTGCCGGAGGGCCAACAGTCTTGCTATTGCTTTGGCTTTCATCCAAACATAAAAATACTTGATAAGAAGAATAATGATTGCTTATGATGCATAAGCTCAAGTATAATTCTAATGGGTATTTTTATGGGGAAGATGAAGGGGGATTTTAGCTTTGGAAAAACAAGCAATTGTCCACGACATTCGTGACAAGGCAGAAGGTTATTTTAAGCGGGGGGAATTTTTCTGTTCGGAGGCCGTCGTTCATGCCCTTAATGAGGCCCTAGGGTGGCCGTTTCCCAAAGAGATAACCAAACTCGCCGGGGCCTTTCCCATTGGAATCGGTAAGTCTGGTTGTCTGTGTGGCGCAGTGAGCGGAGGAGCCATGGCGCTGGGCATGGTCTATGGTCGTAACCACGGGGAGGCGATGCCCGAAAAAATGTTCCCTGTCGCGGCAGAGCTCCACGATCATGTTAAGAGTGTATATGGTTCAAACTGCTGTCGCGTGTTAGTTAAGGATTATGTATTTACCTCCCCCGAGCGCAAAGCACACTGTGTAGGGATAACAGGTGAGGTTGCGGCTTTTGTGGCGGAGCAGCTGTTTAAAGATGAATCAGTCGCGGCACGCCTCGGTTTAGCAGCAGAATAGGCCGAGCTACATGATGACCTTTATATTGAATGCTGCGCAAAGCGTCGCTCTGGTGCTCGGCTTCTTGCTCCTGGGCTATGGACTGCAACGAATGTTACCGCTCCTCAAGGCGAACTATGTGCCTGCACCGTTAATTGGCGGCCTGCTACTCTTTTTGGCTCTTGCCGTTGCTAAACCTTTTATCGCGCTCACCTTGGACACATCGCTTAGTATGGTTTTTGTCACGGCGTTTTTTGCCTCCATCGGCTTGCGTACGAACGCCAAGATGGCTGGGCAGGGCGTGGGTAAAATGGCGCTATTCTTGGGTGTTGTGATGGTTGTAGCGGTCTTGCAAAATGTGCTTTCCCTGTTGATAGGCGGGTTGCTTGGTCTTTCAGCACCGGAGATTCTTCTTCATGGATCGCTCGCCTTCATGGGCGATGTAACCTTAGCCCCATTGTTGCAAGAGCTCGGCGGGGGTGCTGAACTACTGCCGGAGCTAGCTGGTGTTGCTGCTCTAGCTGTGCTGGTAGGGACGCTATTGGGCGGTCAAGTCATGAAACTTCTACAGCAGAGGGTCGACCTAAAACAGACCATCAAACCTCCTTCCCCAACGTTCTCTCCGTACGACTTTATCAAGTGTCTATTTATTTTTTCCGTTCCTGTTGCGCTCGGTTTCCTGCCAAGTCAACTGGGATGGGGCCAATGGATTTCTCCTGTCGGTGGAGCTTTTCTCGCCGGCTTACTCACGCGCCTGGTTCTTGACCAAACCAAGTGGACGGAACTAGGATTGCCGCAAATCAACCTCGTTGGCAATATCAGCTTGTCGCTATTTTTGACCTTTGTGCTGGCTACGGTCCGTTGGGACATGATTCAATTCGTCACGCCTTTAAGTTGGGTAATTGTCCTCCTGCAAGTGGTTCTGGTCATGGTTGGGGCAGTTTATGTGTGCTTTAAAGTCTTTGGGAGTGATGCCTTGGCGGCGTACATTGCGGTCGGGCTACCGGGGTTTAGCATGGGCATCCCGGCCTCGACCATGGCCACGTTGCAATGTGTCAAAGAGCAACATGGGGCCCTGCCCATGGTCCTCTTTGTTGTCCCCCCGGTGGGGGCCTGGCTGATAAACATCATCAATCCGCTGATTATCCGGTTATTCTTTTAACGATACATCCTCATTGGTGGTGACGAAAAAGGCCATGTCCGCATTTTGCCGACATGGCCTTTCCTTTATTGACATTGGCACTTGCAGGAACTGACGTTCGATTGTAGAAGCATTATGGCAGTGTCAGTGTCGGGGCAAGGCATGGCCTAGTCCGAAGGGAAAAGAAAGGGAGAGTGGGTGGTAGTATGAGTAATACGCATCTCTTTAGTCCAATATCTATCGGCAACAACACTTTACGTAATAGAATTGTCATGCCGCCGATGTGCCAGTACAGTGCCAAGGCGAGTGGTCTAGTCGGTGATTATCATTTAACCCATTACGGTGCTAGGTCATTAGGAGGCGTGGGCTTAGTTATTGTTGAGGCGACGGCAATAGAGGCAGATGGGCGCATCTCCTTTGCGGATTTAGGAATATGGTCCGAGGAGCAGGAGAGTGGCTTGGCTCAGTTGGCCTGGTCAATTAGCCACCATGGTGCGGTGGCCGGCATCCAAATTGCTCATGCCGGACGCAAAGCTGCTCAAGGGGTCAAGAGACGTGCTGCGCCTTCGGCCCTGGCGTTTTCGCCCCAATATGAGGTACCTCAAGAATTGACGCCAGACGAAATTAAGTGCCTGGTGTCGGCCTTTGCCATGGCGGCCGCACGAGCGGTGCGGTGTGGCTTCAAAGTAGTTGAAATACATGCAGCCCACGGGTATTTACTGCACGAGTTTTTGTCGCCCCTTTCTAACATGCGCAGCGACGAGTACGGCGGGGCAATGAGCAACAGGTTGCGCTTCCTGTTAGAGGTTGTCGCATCCTGTAAGGAGCACATCCCCCCTGATGTGTGTTTGTCGGTGAGGTTGTCAGGCAGCGAATATAGTCCCGCTGGGTACACCTTGGAGGACATAAAAAATGTTTGCGCCGTTCTTTATGGAGCAGGGATTGGTATGATCCACATGAGCAGCGGTGGCAACCTGCCGTTACAACCGGAGGTATGGCCGGGTTACCAGCTGCCTTTAGCGCGAATGGTCAAAAATACAGTGCCGGTGCCGATTATCGGTGTCGGGCTGCTCAAGACACCAGAGATGGCCGAGTTTGCCTTGCGCGAGAATTACTGCGACTTGGTCGCGGTTGGTCGGGCCTTGCTCCATGACCCCCATTGGGCCATTAAAGCTGCGAGTAGCTTAGGCGCTCCTCTCCCCGTTTCCGAGAGCATGGCGAGGGGTCTGCAGAGATAGCCGCCTTCTTACCACCCTGAAAAGGCAATTCGCTGCAAGGTATACGTTCCACCGTTAAAAATGACCGCATAGAGCGTGTTTCCCACCCACGTCGCTTCCATGATAGTTCCGTTAGTCGAAAAAAGCGGCACTTCCTTTCCGGTGACATCAAGGAGGCTAATTTGTGATGCCTCTTTTCCCGGTGCCCCCGCGGTGGGCACAAGCGCCACCAGCAATTTGTTTTTTCTCACATGAAAGAGGGTCAGGGCGACGACCTGTCCTCTAGGCAAAGCCATAACTCGCAACAGCTGCCCTTCACTGAGGTCGTAACTCGAGATGATGTAAGCATCTCGTAGGTCGCCCAGGGCGACGTTCAGTTCCCGCTGCAAGAGAAAGACTTGATTTTCTCCAGTATATGCCAGCAGCTTGACGCCGTCCATGAAAATGCGTCGCCTGGTAAGCAATTCGCCGTTGTAACTATAAAAAATCATCCCCACTTGTTCGTCGCTGTCAATTTTGCGCAGGTTGATAGCCACCGTAGTGGGGTTTATCCAGTAGGGAGAGCCGTGCAATGTGGCCGGCATAATAGCATCAGGGGCCGGCTGTAGGACATGGATTTGCTTAATTTCTTCGCTTCTTAGATCGTATATCCATATCTCTTGGGCAGTGGGGCTTTGTTCCTCGGCAGGATGTTGTTCCATGACGAGGATAATTTTGGTACTATCGGGCGAAATATCAAGACCCCAGACTGTGTATGAATTTTTTCCGGGCACGAGTTGGCGCTCTTCGCCCGTAGCCGGATTGTAGGCATACAGACCGGTGAAGGAGGGTTCAATACCCCCGCGGGAGTATAGTGCATAGTAAAGAAGCCCGTTCTGCCATTGGTAGACAAAATGCGTGTTTTCGCCATGAGAATTTGGCAAGGTGAATGATTTATTTCGTGTCGTGATATGGACGCCCGAGCTGTCACGCGCGACAATGTAGGATGCAAACCCATCGATGAACATTCGATCGTCAGACTGGTACAGGGGTTGTCCCTTGCCACGGGGCGCAACTATTCCAACCGTACCATTGGCATAGTAGGCCAGTCTATCCCGGTGATTCCATATGCGGATGTTGCGTGGCTCCGTCATCACCGTCGTATTCGATGCGCGCACCCCATCCGCTAAAAGGACAGCGCCTTCCTCGTCAGTGTCCTGGTGTTGTTTATAGGTCAGATAACCAATAAGTATGGCGACTATGGTAAAGACAATAAAAAGTCTAACTCTCATCTTCGCGGCCA
>QLUC01000039.1 GCA_018725275.1 Bacillota bacterium
CATTCTAAACCCAGCGCTTTCGGTTCGCCACGGAGACGAATGGCTGCTTATTTACAGCTTTGCCGGGGCTCTGCTCTAGCAGGATTTTGCCAGTAGTTAAAGAATCATTGTCATGGACTAGGTAAGTTAGAGGAGGTCCTATTATGGCGGAGCGTGTGCCCATCAAGTTTGATAAGCATTACCTATATGCCGAATTGACCGATTGTCTCCACCGGTATGCTTTGTTGTACCCTGATTTCTTGACGTTAGAATCTATCGGCAAGAGCCATGAAGGACGTGAGGTGTGGGCAGCTACGATCACGAACAAGGCGACGGGAAACGAAGGCGATAAGCCCGCGCTTTATGTTGATGCCAATATACACGCTGGGGAAGTAACTGGTGGAGCCGCTGCGTTGTACCTCATCGACTACTTACTGACCAATTACTCAGTCAAACGGGAGATAAAGGAACTGCTTGACACGCGGACATTTTACATTTTGCCCCGCATCAACCCGGATGGAGTAGAACTTTACTTGACGACACCTAAGCTCCTGCGCAGTAGCGTGCGCCCATATCCAGATTTCCGTCAACATGAAGACCCGCCAGGTCTTTGTGAGGAGGATTTTAATCACGATGGGCAAATTCTGCGGATGCGGTTGCGTGATGATAGGCGCGGGGCATGGCGAGCAGATTATGAGGACGCGCGCCTGATGGTGGAGCGTTCCCCCCTTGATACTATGGGACCATTCTACCATTTGTTCTCTGAAGGAGTAGTTCGCGACCACCTTGGCAACTTAGTGGAGAAAGTTGAGTTGCCGTTTCCTCTTGTTCCGACCAAGTACGGCCTTGACCTTAACCGCAATTTTCCTTCAGGGTACAGCCCCCTGACCGCAGGCTCAGGTCCATTCCCGCTATCAGAGCCAGAAACGCGCAATCAGGTGGAGTTTGTTAATAAGCATAAGAACATCGCCGGTGTCATTCTCTATCACACCTGGGGCGGCGTGCTGTTCAGGCCGCACAGCACCATACCAGACAAGGATTTTGCCGGTGAGGACATCGCCCTGTATGAGGCCGTAGGAAAACTTGGCACTGATACGACCGGATATCCGGTGGTCTGTTGCTATGGTGATGTTTTTTCCGGTGTTTTTGATGATTGGTGCTTTGAGCAGCTTGGTTTGCTGGCATATACGCCCGAATTATGGGACCCAATCGGCAGGGCAGCCCCTGATATGAAGGTCGATCCTCTCCAGAGGAAGAGTAAGGCAGACTGGCGCAAGATGGAGCTAAAACTTTTGCAGTGGAGTGATCGCGAACTGTGGGGCGAGGGCTTTGTCCCTTGGCACGAAGTTGAGCACCCTCAATTCGGTAAAGTAGAGCTCGGTGGGTGGCGGGTTAAGGAGTGTAGGCAGAACGCGCCATTACACCTGCTCAAAAGCGAATGCCACCGTATGACCTTGTTCTCACTCGCCTATGCTCGCGCACTCCCCGAGGTGCAGATTGACGAAATCAAAGTGGAGAAGTTGGCCGAGAATATGTTCAGCGTGCATGCAGTCGTCTCCAACCATAGCTACCTGTCTACTAATATCACTGAGCAGGCCAAAAAGCAGAGAGCGGTACGGGCGGACATTGTTCGCTTGGACTATCCTCCGCAGGTCGAGCTCATTAATTCGGAGCATCAATATGAAATTGGCCATTTGCAGGGCTACCATGCCGGTCAGCAGGTGTGGTACTACCATGCGGCCCCGCCACAAAAAGGCATGGCTCGGGTCAGATGGAACCTACGCACTGCGGGGAGCGGAGCGGAGGTCACCGTGACTTTAGTTTCTCAAAGAGGTGGCACTCGTAGACAGACAGTAACGCTCTATTAATTAGAATTGTCCTGCCGTATAGGCCATTTTGATGTCACATATACTGCTTCTGAGCAAGAAGGGAGTGTGACGATCGTGGAGATTCTTTCAATTGGCATCACAGCTCCCACCGCTTCCCTGCGCCAAAGGCTTGCGCGAGGGCTCAGATCCTTCCTGGAAAAGGGAATTGCGGTGGAGATAAATGAAGTTGATGGAAAACCGTTTAATATCGTGACGCTCTCTTTGACAGCCCCAAATTGTAGCGCTTTCACCCAGCCAGATTTATCTGAAATGGGGCGTCAATTCGCTGCACCTGTCTTAGCAGATTACTTGATTGAGGAGTGGTCGCTAGTCCTTCTGAAGCGCTTGATTAAAAAAGATTTCAGGTATTTTTCGCCAGATGAACAAGGTAAAATCATGTCGCTTGCCTATAGCCTGCTAAACTGCGAGAACATGTTGCAGTTGTCTCGGCAAAGCACCTGGCGCGAGTGCCTTGCGGAGTTTATGGCGGACAACCGCCACATCAATCCAGAAGGGTTTTTGCGTTTTCGCCTGCCAGACTATTCGTCAGGATTGCGAGACGCCCTAGCTCAGGCGGTAGAAGAGTACTTGACCGAAAAGGAATATCAAGAGTTCGTGCGCCTCTTGCGGTATTTTGTTGAGATTCAAGAGCCTAAACTTCCGCTCGTGCATGTGGTGATTGACACGGAAGGTTTTTGTCAGATCTATGACCGGAACTATTGCCCGTTGTATCATGAATACCTAGGAGGCTTTGATGAGGGCGAGGACCGTGAAGCAAGCTACGAAGACCTCGTCATCAGCGCTTTGATTACCCTTGCTCCGCACAAGGTAATTTTGCATCGCGATGGGCGTAATCGGGCCGACATGTACAACACTATTCGCCAAATATTTGAATCTAGAGTGGCGGATTGTCTCTCATGCGAGTTTTGCCATCGTGCGACGGTTCTGCCCGGTGGTTACATTAAGTAGTCGTATAACAAATGGAAATATTAGTCGCTAGACTAGTGGTGGAGGCTCATAATGCCCAAATTGCCAAGAGACTTATGGATAATTTATGGATCATTACTTTTTTTTGCCTTCGGGCTTGGACTATATACGGTTATTATGCCCGCTTATATTCGCGATCTTGGGGCCACGGCGGTTCAACTTGGGTTTCTTGGCGCTCTAGCGATGGCTGTGAGCACCATGGCGGCTATCCCAGGCGGCATGTGGGCGGACCGCTTCGAGAGGCGGAAACTCATGATCATAGGATGGGCCATCGCCATACCTGTTCCCCTCATGTTTGCCCTAGCTCAACACTGGTTTTGGCTCATTCCCGGGTTTGCGTTGTTCAATTTATCCATGTTTAGCAATGCTGCGATGCAGTCATACATAGCGGCCAAATGTCCCCCCGAAGCCCGTAGCTTTACTTTTACCTTGGTCCACACCGCATTTCCGGTGGGGATGGTTTTTGCTCCAACTATGGGTGGTTTTTTGGCCGAACAGTTGGGCATGCGGGCGGTATTTTGGGTCAGTCTCGCCTGCTATGCTATTTCCACTCTCATACTGACCCGCTTGTCCCCGAGTTATCCCCCAGAAACCAGTACAAAAATGCGGGTGGCACTAGACCCGCGCTCCTATCCGCGGGGCTTTTGGAACCTCTTGTTCGCTTGTTCTCTCACGTGGTTTGTCATCACCATCCCAATTACCTTCAACACCCCTTTTTTGCAGGACGTGGCGCGCTTTGACCTGTTGACTATTGGCTTCTTGGGGTCGATAGCGGCACTAGGAGGGGCTATGCTCAGTCCCTTCATCGGGCGAGCAGCCGATAAGGCTGGATCTTGGCGCATCCTCGCAGCTTGCTTGGTCGTCCTCGCCTTGACCTTTATTGTGCAACTATACACCACAGAAGTAAGCGTACTGGCCGCCGCTTTTTTTATCCGCGGTGGCACAAATGTGGTCATGTCTCTCATGACCGCGCTTGTCACCGGGGCTGCCGACCCTAAGTCTATGGGCATGAGCTTCGCCCTCTACAATATGGTGGCGGGTTTGGCATCAACCTTGTCGCCCTATGCCGCCGGCTGGCTCTACGCCGAACATCCCACTTTTCCCTTCATTGCCACGGTTTTTCTGGCACTGGCGTTGGCCATCTACTTTTGGAGCAAGCCCCAGCCCCGGCGTAAAGGAACTTATGATGTTGCCGGGCAGTGAGTGCAATAATTTTCTTATTGACGGCGTTACTTCTTTGGTGTATAGTAATTGAAAGCACTGACGGAGAACGATGTGGATGACTTTCTAGAGAGAAGGGCCTCGGCTGGAAGCCCTTTAGGTCAAACATTGATCGCACCACTCCCGAGCTGCGACCGACAAGGTTTGCCGTGTGGCGCACGTTACGCGCTGTAAGTTGGGCCTTCGGGCCAAACAGGGTGGAACCGCGGGAATTAACCCTCTCGTCCCTGCTAATGCAGTGACGCGAGGGTTTTGTTATTTGAAAAAAAGGAGGTCATGAAATGTCTACCATCATCATCACTTTAAAAGACAATACGACGAAGGAAATTCCATCCCACAGCACTGCCATGACCCTGGCCGAATCTATCAGTCGGAGATTAGCCAAGGAGGCGATTGCCGCTAAAGTAAACGGGAAAGTGGTGGACCTCATGAGTGAGCTGCCCCCCCAGGCTACGGTAGAGATTCTGACCGCAGAAGATGGCGCTGATGCCCTTGAGGTACTGCGGCATACGGCTGCCCATGTCATGGCCGAGGCAGTTATGGAGCTCTTCCCAGGCACTAAGTTCGGCATCGGACCAGCCATAAAAGATGGCTTCTACTATGATTTTGCCGTCAAGGAACCTTTTAAGCCCGAAGACCTACCGCTAATTGAGAGCAAGATGCGGGAGCTAGCCGCCAAGAAGACCCCTTTAGTGCGTCATCTGGCCAGCAGGGCAGAGGCCCTCGCATTTTTTGCCGAGCGCAATGAAGACTTCAAGGTAGAGCTAATTAATGACTTGCCCGAGGATGTCCAGATCAGCTACTACGAAAGCGGTAGTTTCGTCGATCTTTGTGCCGGGCCCCATCTCGTCGATACCGCCCCGATCAAGCACTTTAAACTGCTCTCCCTTGCCGGTGCCTACTGGCGGGGAGACGAAAAACGGCCGATGCTCCAGCGCATCTACGGCACAATCTTTTTTAAGCAAGCTGATCTAGACGCGCACTTGCACCGCTTAGAAGAGGCGAAGAAACGTGACCATCGCAAACTAGGGAAGGAGCTAGATCTTTTTAGCGTGCAAGATGAAGGGCCTGGTTTCCCGTTTTATCACCCTAAGGGCATGACGGTGCGTAACATCCTCGAAGACTTCTGGCGTAAAGAGCACCGCAAAGCAGGCTACCAAGAGATCAAAACCCCTCTCATCCTGAACCGTTCCCTGTGGGAGCGCTCGGGACATTGGCAGCATTACCGTGAGAACATGTACTTTACAAAGATAGACGAATTCGACTTTGCGGTAAAACCCATGAATTGCCCGGGGGCCATGCTCGTCTATCGCAACACCATGCATAGCTACAAAGAATTGCCCATTCGTCTGTGTGAGCTAGGCCTGGTGCATCGTCACGAGCTGTCTGGCGCCTTGCATGGCATGGCTCGTGTGCGCGCTTTTACTCAAGACGATTCACATATTTTCATGATGCCCGAGCAAATTGAAGCCGAGGTCGGGCGGGTCATCGCCCTCGTCGACAAGTTTTACACGGTCTTTGGCTTAAAGTACCGCGTGGAACTGTCCACCCGTCCAGAAAAGGCCATGGGGGACATCGCTGTCTGGCGGGTAGCTGAAACAGCGCTCGAAAATGTGCTAAAACATCGAGAGATTAACTACAAGTTGAACCCCGGCGATGGTGCCTTCTATGGACCAAAAATAGATTTTCATATCGAAGACAGTATCGGCCGTAGCTGGCAATGCGCTACCATACAGCTGGATTTTCAAATGCCCGAAAAGTTCGATTTGACATATATTGGCGAAGACGGTCAGCGGCACCGTCCGGTAGTGGTGCACCGCGTACTCTACGGCGCCATCGAGCGTTTTATGGCCATGCTCATAGAGCATTATGCCGGGGCCTTCCCCCTATGGCTCGCCCCCGTGCAGGTGGTGGTCATGCCAATTACCGATCGCGCTAGGGCATTTGCGGAGGATGTGCGCGAGCAGCTTGAAGCGGCGGATATTAGAGTCGAGCTTGATGGCCGAAGTGAGAAAATCGGTTTTAAGATCCGCGAGGCTCAAATGCAGAAAGTTCCCTACATGCTTGTCCTAGGGGACAAAGAGGTGGAAAGCGGAGAGGTTTCGCTACGCACTCGCGAAGGGGGCGACCAGGGTTCCATGCCTATCGCCGACATGTTGGCCAAGCTTAATGCCCAAATTAAAGCATTCAAGTAGGGGGGGAAGGAATACCCATGGCCATTGTCCAAGTTTCGATCACCCCGATTGGTACCGGAAACCCCAGCATCAGCCACTATGTGGCGGCGTGCCATGAAATATTGCGCGGCCATCCCGAGGTCAAGTGGCAACTCACCCCGATGGGCACGATTATTGAGGGAGATTTGGCCCGCGTCTTAGAGATTATTGCGCTCATGCATGAGGCTCCCTTTGCTAAGGGTGCGGTGCGAGTATCTACCCTGATAAAGATCGATGACCGCCGCGACAAGTTGGCAACCATGGAGGCCAAGGTTAGAGCAGTGGAGGACAAATTTTAGCGTTTGCTTGACGTCGTCCCGACTTCGGTCTATAATGGGATGTAATCAAGTAGAGGCCATCCGCCTCTCACCTAGCTGAACACTTTTGGCGGGTTAATAGGCAGATGTAGTACAATGCTTATTTGGCGGGTGGAAACACTCGCCTTATTTCTTTGAGATTTTGGAGGTGGATTAGTCATTAATAAAGAAACCAAAGCCGCAGAGCCCCAAGTGAATGACGAGATTAGAGCCCGCGAAGTTCGTCTTATTGATGAAAACGGAGAACAGCTCGGGGTGAGACCTTTTCGCGATGCTCTGCGCATTGCCCAAGAGAAGGGGTTAGACCTTGTCAATGTGGCTCCTACGGCCAAGCCCATAGTTTGCCGCATTATGGACTACGGCAAATTCAAGTATGAGCAGAGCAAAAAAGACCGCGAAGCGCGCAAGAAACAGCACATCATCAATGTTAAAGAGCTGACCTTTAGCCCAAATATTGAGCCCCACGACTTAGAGACGAAATCGCGTTCGGCCATTCAGTTCTTAAAAGATGGCGACAGGGTCAAAGTCACGGTGCGCTTTAGAGGGCGCGAAGTTGCTCATTCTGACCGTGGCCGGCATGTGTTGACGCAATTTTACGCCTTAGTGCAAGACTTAGCTACCATTGACCGGGAGCCGAAGCTCGAAGGTCGTAATATGATCATGTTTCTTAATGCCAAAAAACAGCAGAGTTAAGGAGGCAGCACAATGCCAAAAGTAAAGACTGTCCGCGGCGCAGCCAAGAGGTTCAAGATTACAGGCACAGGCAAGGCCTTAAGGCGTAGTAATATGAAAAACCATCTCAATGAGGCTAAGTCATCGAAGCGCATGCGCAATCTTGGCAAGGCACACCTTGTGCATTCTACGGATATGGGTCGCATCAAGCAGCTCATTCCGTATAAATTCTAGACAGACATTTAGGAGGTTAGATTATGCCACGTGTTAAGAAAGGCGTCACCGCACGCGCTCGTCATAAGAAGATTCTAAAGCTTGCCAAGGGATACTGGGGTGCCAAGAGTAAACGATTTAAAGTAGCCAATGAGCAGGTCATGAAAGCCCTCTACTATGCCTTCCGCGACCGCCGTAGAAAGAAACGCGACTTTCGCCGTTTATGGATTACCCGAATCAACGCTGCAGCGCGCATTAACGGCATGTCTTATAGTCGTTTGATGAATGGATTGAAGATGGCCGGGGTAGTCATGAACCGCAAAATGCTAGCAGATCTGGCCGTACGTGAACCGGCTTCTTTCACTGGTCTGGTCAGCATAGCTAAGCAACAGTTCGCTCAGTAGGTTCGCGAGACCAGCAATCATCTTTGATTTGCTGGTTATTCGCATTGGGGGAAAGAGATGAATATGCGGCTGAAGAGGTTGAGCCCAGTTCAGTTCTTGGCTCTGACTTTTCTAGGGTTAATTCTTGCAGGTACGTTCTTGCTCATGTTGCCATGGTCGACCGTAGGAGAGCAGATTGGCTTTGTTGATGCTTTGTTCACTGCCACTTCAGCTGTCTGCGTGACGGGCCTGGTGGTGGTAGACACAGGAACGCGGTTTTCCTTTTTTGGACAAGCGGTGATTCTCTTGCTCATCCAGCTTGGTGGTCTTGGTTTGATGACCGTGGCGACCATGGTGGCTGTAATTTTAGGCAAGCGCATCACCTTTCGGGACCGCCTCATCATCCAAGAGGCCTTCAATCAGTTTACTCTTGAGGGCATGGTTCGATTGGTAAAGTACATTGTGTTGACCACCTTTGTTATCCAAGGCATCGGTGCTCTCATTTTATTTTTACGGTTTCGCCCACTATTGGGCCCCGTGCGCGGTCTATGGTTTGCCGTGTTTCATGCTGTCTCGGCGTTCTGTAATGCTGGATTTGACCTGTTCGGTAATTTTCGCAGCCTTGAGGGCTTCACCTCCGACCCCGTGGTAAACCTAGTTATTATCTCGCTAATTGTCATTGGTGGGATTGGTTTTAGCGTCATAGCCGATGTCTACACCCACCGTGGCTTTAAGGGTTTGTCCTTGCACACCAAGCTGGTCATGCAGGTCACGCTCGCACTGATTGTCATCCCGAGTATTGTTATCGGGATGACTGAATGGAACAATGCGCTCGCGCCCTATGACCTTACGGGGAAGGTGTTAGGGTCGATCTTCACCGCTGTGACCACCCGTACCGCCGGATTCAATACAGTCCCTATAGCTACCCTCAGCCAAGCAACAACCTTGTTGCTGATTGGGCTTATGTTCATTGGCGCTTCACCTGCCTCCACGGGCGGCGGTATCAAGACCACTACTTTCGCTATGATTGTCCTCAGTGTGCTCGCGGTTTTGCGCCTGCAACCGGAAGTCGTTATTGGTGGTAGACGCATCCCGGTGGCCGTTACTTTTAAGTCGCTTGCCGTAGCGGTGATGGCTTTAGTCCTGGCTTTATCGGTAACCTTCTTATTGCTAATCACCGAGGAGCACTCTTTTCTCGATATCTTGTTTGAAACAGTGTCGGCTTTAGGTACGGTCGGGCTTAGTCGGGGCATTACCACCACTTTATCCACAGTTGGGCGGTTGGCTTTAGTCGTCACTATGTTTGCCGGTCGAGTCGGTCCACTGACCCTAGCATTTGCTTTCTCGGTAAAAACGGACCCCTGCGCCAATATTGTCAGATATCCAGAAGGGAAGATTATCGTTGGCTAAAGGAACGCAAAAACAATTTGCCGTGATCGGACTAGGAAGGTTTGGTTCTAGCGTTGCACATACTCTGTATGCGCATGGCCACCAGGTTCTTGGCATCGATGCAGAGGAAGAGAGGGTGCGTGCCAATTTAGATAATTGCACCCGTGTCGTCGAGGCGGATGCAACAGATGAACAAGCGTTACGCGCGCTGGGCATTCGAAATTTCGACACAGTCATTGTTGGCATCGGTGGCGACATTCAGGCGAGCATCCTCGTTACCCTCACCCTGAAGGAGCTTGGGGTCAAGCAAGTGGTGACCAAGGCCCAGAGCGATGTTCATGGGAAAGTGCTCTATAAAGTAGGGGCAGACAGGGTAGTCTTCCCTGAGCGCGACATGGGTATGCGTGTGGCGCGTAACCTCGTGGCGAGCAATATTTTAGAATATATCGAGCTCGCTCCGGAACTGAGCATATTAGAGTTCTTGGTGAGCGACGAGATGGTCGGGCAGAGCTTACGGGGTCTGGATTTGCGTGGTCGCTACGGTTCAAATATTATCGCCATCAAGCGTGGCGATGCCTTTGAGCTAGCGGTCAACGCCGATTACAAGGTCCAAGGTGGGGATGTTCTGGTCCTAGTGGGTCGAAATGAGGACCTCAAAAGACTGGAGCGGGCCTAATGTCAGGGGGGGTTGTTTCTTCCGCCGACAACCGCTGGGTGAAATTAGCGCGGGCCTTGCGTAGCCGTCCGGGGCGGGACAAGCAGGGGGCCTTCTTGGTTGAGGGAGCGAGGGCAGCTAGTGAGGCATTGTCCTCCGGGCATGCCCTCGCTTGCTTGGTTAATGCTAGCGAGCACGGGCGTGACAGCTTGGTAGCGCTGCTGGAACAGGCACGCAGTTCGTCAGTGGAAATTGTGCCGGTGGAGGCTCTGCTTTTTGCTGCTCTCTGCGAGACTCTGTCACCTCAAGGTGCGATGGTTATAGTGCGGGATATAGTTACTCCTCTGGGGGCATTAATCGGGGCCGCCCCTAGGCTCATCGTTATTGCCGATGCGGTACAGGACCCCGGCAACTTGGGAACCCTGTTACGTATTGCCGATGGTGTCGGGGCCGATGCCTTTGTGGCGACATCGGGCAGTGTTGATATCTATAATGGCAAAGTTGTCCGGGCTAGCATGGGATCGTTGTTCCATCTAGAGATTGCGAAGGACGCAGCCAGCGCGGAAGTCATTTCTATGTTATGCCGCAAGGGATATAGCATCGTGGCTGCCGACCCCCGCGGGACGAATCTCCACTATGAGTTTAGGTACCAGGCTCCTTTAGCCGTGGTTTTCGGCAATGAAGGAGCGGGGCTGTCGCCTTCTTGGCGAGATACAGCGCAACTAGTGCGCATTCCTCTCTGGGGTCGTGCTGAGTCGCTGAATGTCAGTGTGGCCGCCGGGGTGCTTTTGTATGAAATAATCAGGCAATGGCAAGGAAGTCTTGTTGTCCCGGCGACTTCGCCTGTGGTATAATCTCTGTAGCATAGCAGTGAGCGAAAGGTTGTGTCTGCGTGAAAATGTTGGCCGCCGGATTTTTCTGGAAACTTTTCGAGGACACAGGTTCGGTTTTTGCTTACCTTATGTACCGGAGGTTGTTTTTCAACTGAAAATTGCCAGTTTCGGTGAGGGAGCCATGTAGCATCGATCAGGCCTGTTGCAGGGAGGTCGCGCTGTAAGTTGTGAGTGCGCCCACAGGAACGAGTGCGAACTTTCGCTACAGAGCTCGCCCCTATATGGGGCGAGTTTATGTTTTTGAGGAGTGATGGTAATGAGGCTATTAGGTGAGTTAGAGGTGCTTCTCGCGCAGGCTCTAGAAAAAATCCACGCTCAAAGGGACACTCTCGCTCTGGAGCAATACCGCGTGGAGCTCCTAGGGAAGAAAGGGCAGCTTACGGCCATTTTGCGCAGCATGGGGGCATTATCCCCTGACGAGCGACCCGTGGTCGGGCAGCGTGCCAATGAAGTTAGGGATGCCTTGACGGCGGCCCTAGGCGAACGCTCTTTGTTGCTTGGCGAGGAAGAGTTGTCACGGCGCCTGCTTCTGGAGAGTATCGACGTCACTATGCCCGGGAAGGTGCGTTACTTGGGGCATAAGCACCCTTTAAATCGCATCATCGAGGAGATTACTAATATTTTTCTGCGCCTTGGATTCTCCGTTGCCGATGGGCCGGAAGTGGAGACCGAGTATTATAATTTTGAAGCCCTCAACGTGCCGAAAGATCATCCCGCACGCGACATGCAGGATTCATTTTACCTGACCAACGGCTTGGTACTGCGAACTCAGACGTCACCGGTGCAGGTGCGCAGTATGGAGAAGATGAGTCCCCATTGTCCGGTACGCATCATCAGTCCGGGCAAGGTCTACCGCCGAGATGACGATGCCACGCATTCGCCCATGTTTCAGCAGGTTGAAGGGTTAGCTATTGACAGGGGGATTAACTTGGGTCATCTCAAGGCGACCCTGCTCTTTTTTGCGCGAGAAATGTTTGGCGCGGAGAGGGAAATACGATTGCGTCCGAGTTACTTTCCCTTCACCGAGCCGAGCGCGGAGGTGGACGTTTCTTGTGGTAGCTGTAATGGTTCCGGGTGTCAGGTCTGCAAACACACCGGCTGGATTGAGATCCTTGGGGCAGGCTTGGTGCATCCTAATGTCCTCCGACAATCCGGCTATGACCCCGAAGAGGTGAGTGGGTTTGCCTTTGGCATGGGTGTCGAGCGCATCGCCATGCTCAAGTATCGCGTTGAAGACCTGCGCCACTTTTTTGTTGGTGACATGCGCTTCCTCAGGCAGTTTTAGGAGGGCAGGACTATGAAGATTTCATACAATTGGCTGCAAGAACTGATTCCCCTTAAACATACCCCACATGAAATTGGCCACTTGCTCACGGCTGCGGGCGTTGCTGTCGACGAGGTGAGGTCACAGCACACAGGGTTACATGGTGCCAAGACCGGCGAGGTGCTTAGCGTTGGGCCTCACCCGGAGGCCGGCAAACTATTTATTTGTACGGTAGATGTGGGCCTAGAAAAGTTGACCATAGTAACCGCCGCCGCCAATGTAATGGTAGGGCAGATTGTTCCCGTCGCCGTACCGGGCACGATATTGCCGGATGGCCGAGAGATTAGACCTGCTGATTTCCGTGGGGTCATGAGTTTTGGCATGCTCCTCTCGCACGAAGAACTGGGCCTTGACCGCAAGGTAGTGCCCAATGACGCCAAAGAGGGCATTTATGTGCTGCCGCCTAGAACACCCGTAGGTCTGGACGTATGTGAGGTCCTGGGGCTCTTTGATTACACGCTGGAGTTAGACCTCACTCCAAATCGCTCCGATTGCCTAGGCACACTTGGGGTGGCCCACGAAGTGGCCGCCCTGACCGGAGCAAAGCTGGTCGCTTTGCCTCATAAGGAGTTAGGTCCCACGGTCGCATCTTCGTCCATGTTGGCCGTAGAGATTGAGCAGCCTGACTTATGCTTAGGGTATCTTGCCTTAGTCGTTGAGAAGGTTACGGTCACCCAGTCGCCCCTGTGGATGCAAAATGCCTTGCGCAATGTGGGCATCAAACCTGTCAACAACATTGTGGACATAACTAACTATGTGATGTGGGAGCTAGGGCAACCCCTCCACGCTTTCGATTATGGAAAAATTGTCGGCAAGACGATCATTGTGCGCGAAAGTCTAGGTGCTGAGAGGATGGTTACTCTAGACGGCGAGGAGCGCCAATTGCCTTCGGGTACGGTGGTTATTGCCGATAGAGCTGGTGCTGTGGCTATTGCCGGAGTTATGGGGTCATTGGCTAGTGAAGTTTCTTCAACTACCCACACCGTGGTCATCGAATCAGCATACTTTAATCGCAGTAGCATTCGCCGCACGTCTCGTTCCTTGGGGTTATTCACCGCGGCCTCGCTGCGTTTTGACAAGGGTGTCGACCCCGTGGGAATTCATGCTGCGCTATCTCGGGTCGCCTTCCTCATCGAACACCTGAGCTTTGGCGTGATCTTGGGGTCTCCGGTGGGGTTATTGCCGAACATTGCGCCTTGGTGCAACATTTCGTTGCGAGTAGCAAAGGCCAATAGTTTGTTGGCTACGGAGCTAACCCCCTTGCAGATTACCGATCTACTTGAGCGTCTTGGCTTTGCCGTGGCCATTGTTGCGGAAGAGATTGACGTCCGAGTGCCTTCGCGGCGACGGGACGTGACCGAGGAAATTGACCTAATTGAAGAAATAGGGCGCATCTATGGACTCCATCAAATTCCAACCACGCCACTGAGCGGAGTCATGTCGGCGGGTCGCCAAAGTGACCAAGATGAGCTGGTGCAGCGTTTAAGGGGC